>DATDDC010000042.1:0-3413 GCA_036523995.1 Anaeromyxobacter sp. | reverse complement strand
AGCCGCGCCGTGCGCGCGCGGAACGCCGTGGCCGAGGCCGGCCAGAGCGCGGTGTTCCGGCCGCGCTCGTCGAGGTACCAGCTCGTGCAGCCGGTGGCCCACACCGCCCGCCCGGCGTGCCGCTCGATCCAGCCGTGGTGCGCCGCCTCGATCTCCGGCCGGACCTCGACCGCGGCCACGCCCCGCTCTCGCAGGAGCCGGATCGCCCGCGCCGCCCAGCGCGCCTGCCCCTCGATCATCACCACCATCGAGTTGTGGCCGAGGCCGGTGTTCGGGCCGTTCAGGAGGAAGAGGTTCGGGAATCCCGGGACGAGCATCCCGAGCCAGGCGCGCGCGCCCTCCCGCCAGTAATCACGCAGGGTGACGCCGTCGCGGCCGGTCACGGCGAGGCCGCCCAGGTACTCCTGCACGGCGAACCCCGTGGCGAGCACGATGGCGTCCACGTCGATGGCCCGCCCGTCCGCGAGGCCGAGGCTCCGCTCCTCCACCTCGCGCACCGGCTCCGTGACGACCTCGACGTTGGATCGCGCGACGGCGGGGTAGTAGTCGTCCGAGAGCAGGATCCGCTTGCAGCCGGCCCGGTACGAGGGCGTGAGCCTCGCGCGCAGCGCCGGATCGCGGACGGACCGCTCCATGTGCCGCCGCGCCCACCACTCCGCGGCGCGCATGAGCACGGGGCGCTCGAAGCCGACGATGCGCGTCTCGAACGTCCAGTAGAGGAGCTGGCGGTAGAGCCAGCGCAGGGGCGGCAGGGCGCGGAGGAGCGCCATCTCCCAGCCGCGGAAGGCGCGGTCGCCACGCGGCAGGATCCACGGCGGCGTCCGCTGCACGACGAGGAGCCTCGCCACCTCGGGCTGGATCCGCGGCACGATCTGGATCGCGCTCGCGCCGGTGCCGATCACGGCGACCCGCTTCCCCCGCAGGTCGTACCCGTGATCCCAGCGCGAGCTGTGGAACCGCGCGCCGCGGAACCGCTCGAGGCCGGGGATGGGAGGCACGGCCGGGTTCGCGAGCGCGCCGGTCGCGAGGACGAGGACGCGGGCCTCGATCTCCTCGCCGCCTCGCATCCGGACGCTCCACGCGGCGCGCCGCTCGTCCCATTCCGCGGCGACGACCTCGCGGCCGAACCGCACGTGCCGGCGCACGTCGAGCGCGTCCGCGCAGCGCTCGAGGTACTCGCGGATCTCGGGCTGGGGGGCGTAGACCCGCGTCCAGTCGCGCTTCGGGGCGAAGGAGAAGGAGTAGAGGTGCGAGGGGATGTCGCAGGCGCATCCGGGATACGTGTTGTCGCGCCAGGTGCCGCCGAGCGACCCGGCGCGCTCGAGGAGGACGATGTCGTCGAGGCCGTCCTGCTTCAGCGCGTGCGCGATGGCGAGGCCGGAGAACCCGGTGCCCACCACGGCGGCGAAGACCCGGCGGCGGGCGGCGAGTCCCTCGGGCGCGCTCGCGGCGGACGTCGCCATGCTCGGCGGGTATAGCGGCGGCTCGGCCGGCACGCACGGACGCGGTGGAGCCGGCGAAGGCGCGGGCGTGCCCTTCACGGGGGCCACGCCGAGCCCGCGCATCCTAGACGCCCGCCCGGCGCCGGTCACCAGACGCGCGGGCATGCGCTCGCCGGAGCGGATCGCCTCAGCCGGCCGGTCGCCCCGCCGGCCCGCACTCGCGCAGGCAGTGCAGCTCCGTGAGCTCCCGCGCCACGCGATCGAACGTCCTCACGAGCGCCGGCTCGACGTTCTCGACGAGGTAGGTGAGCTTGCGGCCGCACGCCTTGCAGCGATAGGTCCGCATCCCGTTCGTCTCGCTGACGATGTACGCGACGTCATCCATGCCGAGAACGCCGCTCGCGTCGACCCTGTCGCACCGCGGGCACCTCCGCCGTTCCCCCTCCGAAGCGTGAGAGGCCGAGGGCGGGCGATCGTGACGCGGCGCCGGCGGGCCGAGCGGGCGACCACCCCCGGGACCATCGGCCACACCCGTTCGGAGTAGGCCAATCCGTTTGTCTTCACTATTGGTATCGATTGCGCAAACGATTGCGTCTGGTATTGGACGATTTCTTGCGATGCGATCCGGGGACTTGTAGCGTCTGCGCCGGTGACCACACATCAGCGGCTCCTCTCGTACCCCCCGCGGCCGCGCGCCGGCACCTCCGGCAATGGCGCTCCCAAGGAAGGAACCCTGTACCTGTGGTTCCCCGACGCGGAGCTCCTCGACAAGGTCGTGCAGGCGCTCGCGACGGCCGGGCGCAGGCGCCTCCTCTCCCGCGCGTGCGCGCGGGTGCCCCTCGGCCCGGGCGAGCTCGACGGGTGCGTGCTCGAGCTCGGCGGCGCCCTGAGCGAGGCGGAGGCGCGCCGCTCCCGCGCGCTCTTCGTCCACGGCGGCGACGATCCGTCGCTCGACGAGTTCGGGCACATCGTCTCGCTGCACGAGCTGCACATGGCGTCGCAGACCGGGTGGCTGCTCGAGCAGTTCGAGGAGGGCCGCATCACGAGCCACTTCCAGCGCATCGTGCACGTGGGCGACACCTCGCGCGTGTTCGCCCACGAGGCGCTCCTGCGGGGCAGGGGCCGCAACGGCGAGCTGCTCGAGCCGCTCTCCATCCTGCGGCGCGCCCGCGAGGCCGGGCTCCTCCAGCAGATCGACCTCGCTGCCTGCCGCTGCGCCATCCGCGAGGCCGCGCATCTCCCACCCAGCGTCACCGTGTTCGTGAACTTCTCGCCGGCGATGATCGACGACGCCGAGACCTGCCTGCGCGGCATCGTCGCCGCCATCGACGCCGCGGGGCTCGCCCCCGAGCGCTTCGTCTTCGAGGTGATCGAGGCCGACCGGATCCAGGACGCCGAGCGGCTCAAGGACGTGCTCGACTGCTACCGGCGCGACGGCTTCCGGGTGGCGCTCGACGACCTGGGCGCGGGCTGGTCCACGCTCAACCTCGTGCACCGGCTGCGCCCCGACTTCATCAAGCTCGACCGCGAGCTCATCCGCGAGGTGCACGAGGACCGCGTCAAGGACCTCATCGCCTCGAAGCTCCTCGAGATCGGCCACGGGCTCGGCATCCGCACCGTCGTCGAGGGCGTGGAGAGCCCGCAGGAGCTGCAGTGGGCGCGGGCCCGCGGCGCCGACTTCGTCCAGGGATTCCTCATCGCGCGGCCGGGCCCGAGCTCCCGCGCCGCGGCCCTCGGCTGATCATGCACCGGCTCCTCCGCCGCCACGTCGAGCGACACCTCGGGGCCGACCGCGACGCCCCTGCGGAGGTGCGGCGGCTGCTGCGCGACGTGGACGCGGAGTACCAGCGCGCCGATGACGACCGCGGCGCCCTCCAGCGCGCCCTCGAGCTCATCGGCGATCTGACGCGCCGCCAGGCGGCCGCCGCGGCGGAGCGGCCGGAGGCGGCCGCGAGCCCGCTGCCCCGGCTC
>DATDDC010000041.1:0-9984 GCA_036523995.1 Anaeromyxobacter sp. | reverse complement strand
GGCGGTGCAGTCGAAGGGCATCCTCAAGGTGCTCGGCGCGCTCGGCCCCTGGACCGGCCGCGGCGCGGTCGCGGACGTGTTCGGCGGCGGCGGCGGCATCGGTGACGTCGCCACGGCGCTCTCCGGCGCGGGCGGCGTGGCGGTGGCGAGCGATCCGGGCGCCGCCGGCGGCCGCAAGGGCGGCGGCCAGGGCGAGGCCGCGTCCATCGGCGATCTCGCCACGAGCGGCGGCGGGAAGGTCGGCTACGGCGCGAAGAGCGAGGTGCGGGTCTCGGGCTCGGTCGCGGCGGAGGAGGCGGAGATCGACTCCTCCGACATCGACCAGGCGAAGCTCGCCGCATTCGTGAAGGCGCGCATGGGGCTCATCAAGGCCTGCTACGAGAACGCGCTCAAGCGCAACCCCAAGCTCCACGGCAAGATCGTCATCCGCTTCAGCATCCTCGAGACGGGGGGCCTCGCGGACATCGCGCCGGCGCAGAACAGCGTCGGCTCGCCCGAGGTCGCCTCCTGCATCGTCAACACCATGCGCTCGTGGCGCACGCCCTTCCGGCCCCCCGGGCCGGTCACCATCGAGTACCCGTTCGTCTTCCAGCCGGTGAACTGAAGCACCTCAGGGGGTCCATGAAGTCGGTCCGCCTCGGCGATCTCCGCGAGCTCCTGCACGGTTCTCCATTCTCGAACTGGTGGACGGAGTACCGCCGCGCCACGGGGGCGCTGCACGACGCCTCGCTCCGCGCCGAGGACCTCGTCTCGCAGTCGGAGACGATGCTGGTGCGCTCCGAGCTCGCGCAGCGCGCCGCCGTGGACGCGTTCTCGCGCGCCGGGGACGCGGACGACGAGGGGTCGCGCTCCGGCTCCGAGGCGCAGGTGCTCGAGAACCGCGCCCTCGAGCTCGTCGGCGAGTACGAGGACCAGCGCATCCGGACGTCGGACCTCTGGGTCCGCCTCGGCGGGGCGGAGCGCGCCCTGGAGGACCGCCGCGAGGGGGCCTCGCGCACCGGCAAGAACCGCGACGGCGCCAAGGTCCGGGCCCAGGCCGAGGCTGCGCTGCGCGTGGCGCAGCGGCAGCACCAGGAGCTGAAGGAGCAGTACGAGGCCGAGGACCGCAAGCGGAGCCGCCTCTGGGACGAGGTGGAGGCCGCCTGGGCCGCGAGCTTCGAGCGCTCGCTGCTCGTGGCCGAGCACGGCGTCACGGCGCGCCACATCCGCCGCGAGGCCGAGCGGCTCTTCGAGGAAGCCGAGCAGCGGCGCGGCCGGGCGAAGCAGCTCGCCGCGGACGCCGAGGCGGCCGGCAAGGAGCGGGCCGAGGCCGAGAAGCGCCGCGTGGCGCTCCTCGCCGAGGCGCGCGCGAGCTTCGGGTGCGCCGCCGGGGACCGCTTCCTCTACTGGCGCCACCCCGACGACAAGCGGGCCGCCTGGGCCGTCGCGCTCGCCGACGACCGCGACGGCGCCAACGTCGAGGTGAAGGCGCTCGCGGTCTACATGGTGGGGCGGCAGCGCGGCGTGGCCTTCCTCGAGCCGGCGCGCGAGGGCCTGGGCCTCACCCTGGACGACGGCGATCGGCGCTTCGAGGAGTACTTCCTCGGCCCGCGCAAGGGCGCGCGGCGGGACGGGGAGGCCTAGGTGTCCCTCGACAAGGCCGAGGTGCTCCGCCGCTCGCCGCTCTGCGAGATGCTCTCGGACGCCGAGATCGAGGTCCTGGCCGAGCTTTCCCGCCCGCGGCAGTTCGCGGCCGGGGAGGTGGTCTTCTCGGAGGGCGACCAGGGCGACGCCCTCTTCGTCCTCCAGCGCGGCGAGGTCGAGGTGGTGGTGGGCGGCGGGGGCGACGGCGCCGAGGCGGCGCTCGCCGTGCTCTCGCCGCCGGCGAGCTTCGGCGAGATGTCCCTCGTCGATCGCGAGGTGCGCTCGGCCACGGTCCGGGCCAAGACCGAGTGCGTCGCGCTCCAGCTCACGGCCGAGAACTTCACCGCCTTCCGCAGGCGCTCGCGGGACGGCTTCACCCTCTTCCTCGTCAACGTGGCCCGCGTCCTCTCGAGCCGGCTGCGCGAGACCAATCTGAAGCTCGCGGGCCGCGGTCGGTAGGGACCACATGAACGGGATCCTCCTCCTCGCGGTCCTGGGCGCGGCGCTCTCCAACTTCCCGCGCGACGCGGGCGGCCGGATCGCGCACGCGGGCATCGGCGTCACCGTCGGCGGCGCCCCGGCGGTGGTGGTGGTGGCCGGCGAGAAGGTCGTCGCCTTCCGGGCCGACGGCAGCGCTGTTCCGCTCTTCTCCATCGCGAGCGGCGAGGAGGACGAGGCGGCCGGCGCCCCCGCTGCCGTGGACATGGACGGCGACGGCCGCGTGGAGATCGCCGTCGCCACCCGGTCGGGGAAGCTCTTCCTGTGGAGCGGCGGCATGGTCCCGGGCTTCCCCGTGAGGCTCGGCGCCCGCGCGCGGGCGGGCCCCTCCTTCGCGGACGTGGACGCCGACGGCCGGCCGGAGCTCCTCGTCGGCGACGAGAAGGGCCGGCTCCACGCCTTCAAGAGGAACGGCCGCGAGTCCGCCGGCTGGCCGGCGAGCGTCGGCTGCGTCGTGACGAGCACCGCCTCCTCGTCGGTCTTCGCCGGCGGGCGCTCCGTGGCGGTGGGGTGCGAGGACGGCAAGGTCCACGTGCTCGACGGCGGGGGCCGCGAGCGCCCCGGCTTCCCGCTCGCGACGAAGTTCTCGGTGACCGGCGCGCCCGCGTTCGCGGACCTCGACGACGACGGCGAGATGGACCTCGTCGTGGCGAGCCAGGACTTCGGGGTCTACGCCGTGAACGCGAAGGGGAAGGCGCTCCCCGGTTTCCCCGTGAAGGCCGGCTACCGGATCTACCAGGGACCCGCCATCGCGGACCTCGACGGCGACCGGCGGCTCGACGTCGCCTTCGCCTCCGCGGACGGCATGATCCACGCCGTCTCGTCGTCCGGCGAGAAGCTCCCCGGCTTCCCGGTGAAGGCGGGGACGCGCATCTTCGGCGGCGTGGCGGTGGGCGACCTCGACCGCGACGGCGATCTCGACCTCGTCGTCGCGACGTCGGACGGCAGCCTCGCCGCCGTGGACGGGAAGGGGAAGCCGCTCTCCGGCTTCCCGGCCTCGCTCCCGCCCGACGTGACGGCGACGCCCATCCTCCACGACCTGGGCCAGGGGACGCTCGCCGCCTTCGTGGGCGCCCCGGGCGGCCAGCTCCACGCCGTGCGATCCGCGTCCGCGGGGAACGCGGCGCCGCGGGTGGCCTGGGCCGGGTCGGGGCGCGACGCGGCGCAGAGCGGCCGCTTCGGCCCGAACCCGCCCTCGTACAAGGACCTCGCCCTGGCCCCCGCGGAGCCGCGCGCGCTCGACGCGCTCAAGGCCTCGTGGCGAGGGGTGTGGCTCGACGCGGGGAGGGGCGAGTCCGCGCCGACGCCGCGCATCGAATGGCGGCGGAACGGGAAGGCCGTGGCCGCCCTCGAGGGCAAGAAGGAGCTCCCGCCCGGCACGGTGAAGCGCGGGGAGCGCTGGCGGTTCGTGCTCACCTCGCCGCGGGGCGACGCGACGGCGGAGGGCCGGGAGGTGGCGATCCTCGACACGCCGCCGACGGCGCCGGGCGTCGCTCTCGAGCCCGCGGTTCCGAACCGCGCCACCGACGTCCACGCCCGGATCGTGAAGCCCGCGGTGGACCCGGACGGCGATCCGCTCACGTACCAGATCGCCTGGCTCCTCGACGGGCTCGAGACCGGCGTGACCGGCGAGGTGTTCCCCGCCGACCGGCTGAAGCGGAGCGCGGTCCTCGCGGCGCGCGTCGTGGCGAGCGACGGCGAGCTCGCCGGCCCCGCCGGCGCGGCGCAGGCGCGGGTGGGCGACACGCCGCCCGGCGGGCTGCAGGTCTCGCTCGATCCATCTTCGCCCGGCCGGGCCGATCCGGTGCGCGCCCGCATCGACGTCCCCGCCACCGATCCCGACGGGGATCCGCTCGTCTATCGCTACGCCTGGAAGGTGGACGGGCAGGTCCGGAACGTCCCGGCGTCCACGTCGGTCCTCGGCGCCGGGCTCTTCCGCAAGCACCAGAAGATCGAGGTGGAGGCCCGCGCCTTCGACGGGGATCTCTCGGGCCCGCCCGCGCGCGCCGAGGTCAAGGCGCGCAACTCGCCACCGAGCGCGCCCAAGGTCGAGATCCGGCCGGCCCGGCCGAGGCGGGGCGACGCCCTCCGCGCCGTGATCACGGCTCCCGCGGAGGACGCCGACGGCGACCCGCTCGCGTACCGCTTCGCGTGGAAGAAGAACGGCGCGCCCTTCGCCGCCCCCGGCGACGGCCGCGAGGTCCCCGGGAGCGAGGTGGCGAAGGGCGACCGCTTCGAGCTCGCCGTCACGGCGAGCGACGGCGAGGCGACGGGACCCGCAGCGACGGCCGCGGTCTCGGTGGCGAACACGCCTCCCGTTCCGCCTCGCGTCGCCATCGAGCCCCGGCGGCCCCGGGGCGGCGAGCCGCTCAAGCTCGTCGTCCTCGAGCCCGCCAGGGACGCGGATGGCGAGCGGGTGGCGCTGCAGATCGCCTGGACCCGCGACGGCAAGCCCACCGGGTCCGGCGCGGAGTCCCTCGCGCCGAGCCAGTTCGCGAAGCACGAGCGCGTGAAGGTGGTCGTGACGCCGCGCGACGGCGAGGAGGCGGGGGCGCCCGTCGCGGACGAGGTGGTGGTCGAGGACGCGCCGCCCTCCGAGCCCGGGGTGGCCTTCGCGACCGAGCGGCCCACGGTGGGCGCGCCGCTCCGCGCCGTGGTGAAGACGCCGGCTCGGGATCCCGACGGCGACGCGGTCCGCTACCAGTACCGGTGGTTCCGCGACGGCGCGCCCGTCGCGCTTCCGGACGGCTCGCCCCAGTCGAAGGACGCGCCCTTCTGGACGTCGGCGAGCGAGGTGCCGGCCTCCGAGCTCAAGAAGGGGCAGCGCTGGACCGTCGAGGTCCGCGCCCACGACGGCGAGCTGCCCGGCCCGGCCGCCCGCGCCGCCGTCGCCATCGTGAACAGCGCGCCGCCCGCGCCGCGCCTCGTCTTCGCGCCGGAGCGGCCGCGCCGCGTGGACGGGATCGCCGTCGTGGTCGAGCAGCCGCCCGATCCGGACGGCGACACCATCACGCACCGTTACGCCTGGACCCGCGACGGCGCGCGCTACGACGCTCCCCCCGGCCAGGCGCAGATCCCCCGCGGCGTCGCGAAGAAGGGGCAGCGCTGGGCGGTCGAGGTGGTGGCGAGCGACGGCGAGGCGGAGAGCCCGGCCGTGCGCCACGAGACGATCATCGCGGACACCGCGCCCGGCCCCGCCGCGGTCGCGCTCTGCGAGGGACCCGTGCCCGCCGGGACCGTCCCCCAGGCGCGCATCGCGATCGCCGCCTCAGACGCGGACGGCGACTCGGTGACCTATCGGCACGAGTGGACCGTGAACGGCAAGCCGGTCCCGGCCATGTCCGGCCAGACGCGCCTCACCGCGCCCGCCCTCCGCAAGCACGACCGGGTCCGCGTCACGGTGACGCCATGGGACGGGGAGCTCGCCGGGCCGCCGACCTTCGCGGAGTGCGACGTCGCGAACACGCCTCCCGGAGCGCCGGCCGTGGCGCTCGAGCCGGCCGAGCCCACGGCGCCGCGCGGCGCGGCGGTGGTCGTCAAGAAGCCATCCGCCGACCGGGACCAGGACACGGTCTCCTACCGCTACGCCTGGTGGCGGGACGGCGCGCCGTTCAAGAACGACGGCGCGGCCATCCCGCCGGGCACGATGCGGCACGGCGAGCTCTGGCGCGTAGAGGTGACTCCGTTCGACGGCGAGGAGGAGGGCGAGCGGGTGGTGCTCCAGGCGGTGGTGAAGAACACGCCTCCGCCCGCGCCCTCGGTCGTCCTCGCCCCTGCCTCCGCCGCGGCGGGCGAGCCGCTCACCTGCGACGCGCGCGCGCCGGAGCGCGACGCCGACCAGGAGCAGGTGACGCTGCGCTACCGGTGGTTCCGGAACGACAAGCCCGAGGCCTTCGCCGAGGGATCGCCGAACCTGCCCGGCGGAGTGCTGCGCCGCGGCGAGAAGTGGCGCTGCGAGGCGTGGTCCTTCGACGGCACCGCCGAGAGCGGGCGCGCCGGAGCGGAGCTCGTGGTGCGCAACACGCCGCCCACCGCGCCGCAGGTCGCCATCGAGCCCGAAAGGCCGCACAAGGGCGACGACCTCTACTGCCGCATCTCGACGCCCTCGGCGGACGCCGACGGCGACTCCGTGTCCTACACCTACGCCTGGACCGAGAACGACCGCCCGGCGCCGGCGGGCCAGGACCCGGCCCGCATCGACGGGGGCAAGGTCTCGAAGGGCCGGCGCTGGAAGTGCACCGCCACGCCGTCCGACGGGACGGCGGCCGGCACGCCCGCGAGCGCCGTGGCCGTCGTGGCGAACAGCCCGCCCGGCCCGCTCGCCGTCCGGCTCGAGCCGCCCTCGCCGCGGCAGGGCCAGTCCCTGCGCTGCGACGTGGCCGTGAAGAGCGAGGATCCGGACGGCGATGCCGTTCGCTATCGGTACGCGTGGCAGCGAAACGGAGCCGCCCAGCCCTTCGCGGAGAGCTCGCAGGAGGTCCCCCCGAGGCTCGTCAAGGCGGGGGATCGCTGGCGCTGCACGGTGACCCCTTCGGATGGCTCCGAGGATGGCCCGCCGGCGGGCAGCGAGGAAGTGCTCGTCCTTCCACCGGCCGACGAGCGAAGGGCGGATGTACGCTGGTAGGCGCGCCAAGCCATGCGTGCGACGCGTTGACGGCTCGGCGGCAACCATGTAGCCTTTCATGGTTTTTCGCGTCTCGTCCCCCGTGGAGGCCGTCGTGAACCGCAAGAAGCTTCTGGTCGTCGCGTTCGCCCTCGTCGCGAGCTCGGCGGGCGCCGCCGACGCGCCTCGCAGGGGTACCTCCGACACGGACAAGCTCGAGGCCTCGGCGAACAGCCTCGCCCGGATGAAGACGTCGATGAAGCAGGTGCTCGGCAGGGTCGAGGAGGCCCGGAACGAGAAAGACGTCGTGAAGCTGAACTGCGTGAACGAGAAGCTCACGCAGATCAAGGCGCTCCTCAAGGTCGCCGAGCAGGCGGACATCGCGCTCCACGAGGCCGTCTCGAACAAGGACCCGGCGGCCGAGTCGGAGTTCGCGAAGATCGCGATCGCCCGGAGCAAGGTGGAGGGTCTGCGCGCCGACTCCGAGCAGTGCATCGGGCAGCTCGCGTACATCGTCGACGAGAAGACGACGGTCGAGGTCCAGCAGCCCTCGAACCTGCCCGGAGATTCGAGCAGCGACGAGGTGCGTGAGCGGCGGCGCGGCCTGGGTCCTCCGTTCTCGGTGCCACCCGTCATCCGTCCGCCGCCTGCGAGCCGCTGGTATTAGTGACCGTCCACGATGGGGATGATCGCGGGGATCGACGCCGCGCGCCGGCGCCCGCGAAGGGAATGGACGCATGTCGATGAGCACCCAGAGAGCGGGTCGGATCGCAGCGGCCGCGCTGGCCCTCACGCTTTCGGCGCCTGCCGCTGGCAGCGCCGGCAACGGCGTTCGGCTCGGCGGCAGCGAAGGCCGGCTCCACCCGTTCTTCGAGGTGGAGGATCGGTACGACTCGAACGTCTACTACTCGGCCGCGCAGAAGCCGGTCGGCGACATGGTCCTGCACCTGAGGCCGGGCCTCGAGCTCACCGTTCCCGGCGAGCTCACGGCGGCCGAGCTCACGGGCAGCCTCGACTGGGCGCAGTACCTCGGCCTCGACGTCGGGCAGACGAAGACGCAGCTCTCGAAGCTCTACGGCCAGGCCGACGTCGGGGTGTCGCTGAACCGCCGCGGACAGGTCGGCCTCGAGCTCGACGACGAGTTCCGCCGCGCGCCCGGCTCGAACGCCCTCATCCTCACGAACGCGGTGATCTCGAACTACAACACGCTCCGCACGCGCGTTCCGTTCCGGCCGGGCGGCGGCGCGCTCGTGTTCACCGCGAACGGCGCCTGGACGCTCGAGTCGTTCGACTCCTACTTCACGGAGCCGACCTGCCCCGGCTGCACGGGCAACGTCAGCGAGTTCGGCTACAACGAGTTCCGCGCGGGCGGCGACGTGAAGTGGAAATTCCTCCCGCGGACGGCGGCGATGTTCCAGGCGGGCTGGTTCACGCGCCTCCCGAACGACTCGGCCGCCTCGGACGTCTCCGGCCTGGAGGTGCAGGCCGGGCTCACCGGCCTCGTCACGCCGCACCTCGGCGCGACGCTCAAGGCCGGCTACTCGGGCACGTACGGCGTCGCGTCGGGAAACGTCGCAACCGGGAGCGTCGCGATCGTCAGCCTCGAGACCGGGAACGTGAAGACCTGGCTCAGCACGGTCGAGGCCGAGTGGATCGCGACCGACAGCGCCTCCGTCAAGGCCGGATGGACGCATGGTCTCGGCATCGATCCGGGGCCCGCTCTCTACACCTCGAACCGCGTCTACGGCACCGGGCGAATCCTCCTCGCCGGCCGCTACGGCCTGCGCTTCGACGCGAACTTCGAGTCGCGCGACTACTCGCCGGGGTCGGCCTCCGCGAGCTTGATCCGGCTGGAGCCGGCGTTCGAGGCGGGCCTCGCGCGCTGGATGTCGGCGTCCGTCGGGTACGCGTACAGCCGGCGGACCTCTTCCTCGCTCCCCTCTACCGTCGCCCCGCTGCCGGTCTTCGACTACACCAAGAACGAGACCTGGCTGCGGGTCGGGGTGCGGTACTGAAGTCGATCCGAGAGGGCGGCCGCTCGTTGACGGCGCGGCGCGTGTCCGGATAGACGTAGCGCGACGCTCCTGCGCTCCGATGCCGATGCTCCGCCCCCGGCTCCTCCTCGCCGCCCTCGCCCTGCTCCTCGCCGCGGGGTGCAGCCGGCGCGCCGCGCGCATGGCCCTCGACGAGGTTCCCGTCGCGCACGCCACCTCCTCGCTCGGGGCGGGCGACGTCATCGAGGTCCGCGTCTACCAGGAGCCCGAGCTCTCGGGCGTGTACCAGGTCGGCCGCGAGGGCGACGTCATCTTCCCGCTCTGCAAGCGCGTCACGGTGAGCGGCCTCTCGCCCAACGGAGCCGCGGAGAAGATCCGCGCCTGCCTCTCCGAGGGCTTCATGCGGGACCCGCAGGTCTCCGTCCTCGTGAAGGAGTACAACTCGAAGAAGGTGTTCGTCTTCGGCGAGGTGCAGAAGCCCGGCACCTTCGTGTACGAGGAGGGCATGTCGATCGTGCAGGCCGTCACGATCGCCGGCGGGTTCACCAAGACGGCCTCGCAGAACTCCACCTCCGTGACCCGGCGCGTGAACGGCCAGGAGGTGAAGATGAAGGTGAACGTGCAGGACATCGCGCTCGGGAAGGCGCCGAACTTCCTGCTCGAGCCGGGCGACATCGTGTACGTTCCCGAGAGCCTGTTCTAGCCTCCGGCGGGCGCTGGATGCCGCCCGGCTCCCTCTCCTCCCTCGCCGCCGAGATCGTCCGCTGCCGCGGGTGCCCGAGGCTCGTCGCCTGGCGCGAGGAGGTCGCGCGCACGAAGCGCCGGGCGTATCTCGCCGAGGCCTACTGGGGCCGGCCCGTGCCGGGGTTCGGCGACGCGCGGGCGCGCATCGTGCTCGTCGGCCTGGCGCCGGGCGCGCACGGGGCGAACCGCACCGGCCGCATGTTCACCGGCGACGGCTCGGGGGACTTCCTCTACGCGGCGCTCCACCGGGCGGGGCTCGCCAGCCGGCCGACGTCGGTCTCGCGGGACGACGGCCTCGTCCTCCGCGACGCGTTCGTGACCGCGGCCTGCCGCTGCGTCCCGCCGGCGAACCACCCGGCGCCCGAGGAGCTGGCGCGGTGCGCGCCCTTCCTCGACCGGGAGCTCGCCGCCCTTCGGCGGATGACGGTGGCGGTGGCGCTCGGCGCCATCGCCTGGAAGCCGGTGCTGGCCGCCCTCGCGCGCGCGGGGCACGCCGTGCCGCGCCCCGCGCCGCGCTTCGCG
>DATDDC010000040.1:0-1728 GCA_036523995.1 Anaeromyxobacter sp. | reverse complement strand
CCGCGCCCCCGGCGACCCGACCGGACGGCCGCAGCGAGCTCGCGCCGACGACCTCGACGGCCTCCCGATCGGGCACGCGCGCCGGCGCGGGCCCGCTTATCGGATGCCGGGGCCCCGGTCGGCCCCGAGGAGGCTCACATGTCATTCGCTGCGCGGCTCATGGCCGGCGCGACGCTCGTGACCGTCCCGACCATCGTCTACGGCGGCCTCGTCGTGCTCGGCGTCGTCACCGGCGGAGCGGCCGGGATCCATCCCGGCATCGCCCTCACGCCGGTGCAGGTCTCGCTCTATCGCGCGGGCCACGCCCACGCGGGCGTGCTCGTGATCCTCTCGCTCGTGGTGCAGGTCCTGCTCGATCACGCGCGGCTCGGGCCCGGCCTCGTCTGGACCCTGCGGGTCGCCGCGCCGCTCGCGGCCATCGTCGTTTCGAGCGGCTTCTTCGCGCTCGCCCACGTCCCGCAGCTCCGGGCCATCCTGTACGCGGGCGCCGCGCTCGTCGCGCTCGCGACCCTGGCGACCGGCGTCGGGCTCCTGCTCTCGCTGCGGAACACCGCATCCTGAGCGGCGGCTCCATCGCGTCGCGCCGCGGCGCACGCGGCAGGCCGCGACGCCTCACCCGGGCCGGCCCGATGGGCTTGACCCTCGGGCGAGGCCGCACGAGAACATGCGCACCCATCCGACCGGGAGGCTCGCCGTGCTGAAGAAGATCCTCGTCGCCGTCGTGATCGCCGTCGCCGTCCTGGCCCTCGTCATCGCCACGCGCCCGGCCGAGTACAAGGTGGAGCGGTCCGTCTCGGTGTCCGCGCCGGCGGCCATCGCCTACGCGCAGGTGGCCGACTTCCACGGATGGGAGGCCTGGTCGCCCTGGGGGAAGCTCGATCCCGGCATGAAGGTGGACTTCGGCGGCCCCGCCTCCGGCACCGGCGCGGCGTACCACTGGACGGGGAACGACAAGGTGGGCGAAGGCCGGATGACCATCACGGGCGCGAAGCCCGGCTCCGAGATCGTGATCCGCCTCGAGTTCCTGAAGCCGATGGAGGACGTCGCCACGACCACGTTCTCCTTCGCGCCCGACGGCGCCGGGACGAAGGTGAGCTGGGCCATGACCGGGAAGCTCGGCTTCATCGGCAAGGCCATGTGCATGGTGAAGAGCATGGACGCGATGATCGGCCCGGACTTCGAGAAGGGGCTCGCCGCGCTCAAGGGGGTCGCCGAGGCGCAGGCGAAGAAGGCCGTCACCGAGGCGGCGGCGGTTCCGGCGGCGGTCGCGGCCCCCGCGAAGTAGGCCGCCTCGGAGCCCGCCTCCGGAGATCGCGCCTCACCGCCGCCACCGCCCCGCCTCGACGAAGCTGAAGTACCCGCCCGCCGCCACGATCACGTGATCGCGGGCGACGACGCCGACGAGGTCGGCGGCGGCGCGCAGGCGCTCGGTCAGGTCCACGTCGTCCGGCGACGGAGAGGGATCTCCGCTCGGGTGGTTGTGGCAGAAGACGACGCCGTGCGCGCCCTCCCGCACCGCGGGGCGGAGCGCGTCGCGCGGCGAGACCGGGCACTGGGAGAGCGATCCCTCCGCGACCTGGACGGCCCGGAGGAGCCGGCCGCGCACGTCGAGGAGCACCACGTGGAAGGCCTCGCGCTCGGCGTGGGCGGCGTGGCGCATGAGCTCGTGGACGCGCCGCGGATCGAGGCAGCGCTCGCCGCGCCGGGGCGGCGACCATCCGCCGCGCC
>DATDDC010000039.1:0-7521 GCA_036523995.1 Anaeromyxobacter sp. | reverse complement strand
CCTGCGTCCCCTGGAACGTGGTGAACCCCGCCGAGCCCGCCGCCGCGCCCGGCGGCAAGGTCCGGACCTGCCCGTCGGAGTCGATGTTCACGACGGGTGACGTGGTGAAGCTCGTCCCCCGGACCTGCAGCCGGACGTGATAGAGGAGCGGGTCCGGATGACCGAGATCGAGCCCGGTCACGCCCGGACCGCTGGTCCAGAGCTGGTGCGTTCCGGCGTTGGGGATGCCCCAGCGAGGCTGGTCGAGGGCGTGGTTCCCGGGGCGATCTCCGAGGGCGTCCTGCTGGCCCCTGCCCGGGCCCGGCGGGACGAGGCCGGGCCCGAACTGCGTCGACTTCCGCACGGTCCAGGTGCCCGCCGGATAGCTCCCCGTGGCGCTGTACGCACCGGATCCGGCGATGAGATCGCCGCAGGCGTCCCTCCACCCGGGCCGCAGTGCCGGCCGGATCGGCAGCTCCTGCTCGTAGGGCCGGACGACGAACGGGCTCGTCGGGAACGGTTCGCTGCCGAGGCCGCGGACGGCGAAGGCGCGGCTGGCCATCGACGGGACGAGCGTCGGGTCGACGCGGACCGCGCCGAGCGCCTTCGCGCCGACCACCGCTGCGCTGCTCGCCGAGGCGGACCTGGGCGCGCCACCGCGCGTGAATTCGTTCGTTCTCCTGGACATCCCGCCCCCGCGGTGGAACACGGCTCGCTTCCTCACCCTTCCTCTCGCGCACGGGACCTCGCGGCCCTGCGCCGGGGGCAGACCCCACGCGCCCGCGCGGGCGCGACGTCGCTATCACGATCGGTGATCGGGCTGCCCCATGCCCCTCGCGTCTCGGATCCGTTTCGACTCTGGGCCGGAGGGGCGGACCCTTGTAGGCCCCGGACGGAGAGTCGGTGCCGCCCGCGGGCCCCGGCGCCGGCGCAGCCGGCGCCGGCGCGGCCGCAGCGGCGCAACCTCGCGAGCCGACTGGCCGTTCTCCGGTGCGGCCCCTTGCCGCAGGCGGCCGCCCGCCCGGCGCGACGAGCTCGCGCTGCCGCGGAGCGGCGTTTGGTTTGTGACCGGATTGGACACAGCGATGTAGGGAAACCAAACCGGAAGTGCCTTCCGTCAATCACCCTGCTGCTTGAAGTCGTCGGGCCGGATGCCGTACTTGCGCAGCAACCGGTAGAGGCTCTCGCGCTGGAGGCCCGCCCCCTGGGCGGCCTTCGCCACGTTTCCCCCGAACTCGCCCAGGAGCGCCACGAGGTAGTCCCGCGAGACGCGCTCGCGCGCCGCGGTCATCGTGCTGCGGAATCCGCGCCGCTGCGGATCCCCGGCGCCTCCCAGGTCCATCGGCGGAGCGCCGCGGGTGCGCCCTTGCTCGGCGGCGCGCGCCACGATGAGCGCGAGGTTGTCGGGGTCGAAGGGTTTTTCCAGATAGTCGTAGGCGCCGTGGCGCATCGCCGAGACGGCGTCCGGCACCGAGGCGTACGCCGTGAGGACGATCACCTGGGTGTCCGCGGAGCGGCGCTGGACGGCCGCCAGCACCGCGAAGCCGTTGGCGACCGGCATCCGCACGTCGGTGACCACGACGTCGAAGGGCGCTTCCTTCTCGATGAGCGCCAGGGCCTGGCCCCCGTCCGCCGCCTTGAAGACCGTGCACGTCTCGTCGAGCGTGGAGGCCACGAGGTCGAGGATGTGCGGCTTGTCCTCCGCCACGAGCACGCGCGGCTTTCTCACGAGGCTTCTCCCGCGTCTTCGGCGCTCGGCAGGCGCAGCTTGAAGGAAGCGCCCCTCGCCGGATGGCCGACCTCGATGTCGCCGCCGTGCGCGTGCGCGATGGAGCGGGACACGGCCAGCCCGAGCCCCGTTCCGTTCGACTTCGTGGTGAAGAACGGCTCGAAGAGCCGGGCCCGGACGTCCGCGCCGATCCCCGGCCCGTCGTCGTTCACGGTGATCTCGGCCCAGGGACCCGCCGAGGCGATGCCGATGTCGATGCTTCCGGACGGCCCGGTCGCCTCGGCCGCGTTCTTCACCAGGTTGACCACCACCTGCCTGAGCTTGCCCGGCGCGCCCAGCGCGGTGGCGGCGCCCTCGACGGCCGCCCGCTGGACCTCCAGGTTCCCCGAGCTGCGCAGCGTGCTCACGACGTCGTCGCACAGCTCGCGCAGGTTCACCGGTCCGCCGCGCGCGTCGAGCGGCCGCGCCAGATCGAGCAGCTCCTGGACGATCTCCTTGCAGTGCAGGATCTCGCGCTCCTCGATCTCGAGCTCGCGGGCGTGCTTCCCCTGCGCCTCGCGCCGGCGGCGCGTCACGAACCCCAGCAGCACCATGAGGGGATTGTTGATCTCGTGGGCGAACCCGGCGGCCAGCCTGCCGATGCCCGCCAGCTTCTCGCTCTCCACTAGCTTGCGCTGGTGCTCCTTCAGCGCGGCGGTCATGGCGTTGAACTCCGCCGCCAGGATCCCGAACTCGTCCTCGGTATCCAGCTCGATGCGGGCGTCGAGATCGCCGCTCGCCACGCGCGCCGCTCCTTCGCCGAGGAGCGCCAGCGGGCGCGACACGGACCGGCCGATGAACAGCGCCACCCCCGCCGTGAACAGCGGAGCGATCCCCATGAGGACCAGGGTCCAGCGGAGGGCGCCCTCCTCGAGCCTGCGCATCTCGCCGCGGAACGAGGAGATCTCCTCCTGAAAATGCTCGAAGAGCTGATCGGCCTTGGTCTGGAGCACCGCCACGTGCGCGTAGCTCTTGTCGTGCAGCAGCATCGCCTCCGGCTTGCCGGCCAGCACGGCAGGGACGACGCCGTTCATGAACTCCCGGTCGAGCGCATCGTCCGCGTCGCAGATCTCCTCGAGGAGCCGCCGCTCCACCGGGTCGTCCGCCATCTCCTCCAGCGTCCGCATGAGCTCGCGCGCTCGCTCGCGCGCATCCCGCTGGCCGGCCAGATGCGCCGTGTCGCCCACCACGAAGTGCGCCTGGTGCGCGAACTGGCTCTGGATGGCGTTCTCCAGCTCGAGCGCGCGCCGCGCCTTCAGCTCGTTGTCCCTCGAGCCGCCCAGCGCCTGGTCGATGCGGTGCAGCCGCCAGAGGACGAAGAGCTGCGCGACGACGAACGCGAGCGCGAACAGCGACAATGCCAGCAGCAGCCGGCGCCTCGTGGCGCGGCGCCAACGCCGGTGAATGCGTGGCGATGTCCCGCCCGGCAGAGGTTGCCCGGGCGCGAGATCGCGAGCCCCTGTCGAGTCCATCCCTGCCCCTAGAGACGGCCCTGGCCCAGATACTGCGCGGCTGCCTCGCATCGCAGGGCCCAGAGGGAGGGTCCCGCTGCGGCGTTTCGGCCTCCCTGTACCCGGGTCATGGCACGCGCGAACGGGTTGGGTCCGAGGCGGTGGAGCGAAAGTCGCACGCGGCGACGCGGAGAGCGCAGCCGCCCGAGAGTGAAGCAACAAGGGGCGGCGTCATCGAATGGCGTGCGGCGAGCCGGAGGGGGAACGTCGACCGCGCTGCGCGGCTACCCGGCGCTCAGGCGCTCTCGGCCGGGGCGCGCGCGCCCTTCGCCTCGACGTCCGGCAGGAACGCCGTGAGGAGCCCGATGGCCGGCAGGAACGAGCACACCCGGTAGACGAGCTCGATGCCGTGGCGATCCGCGAGCCGGCCGAGGAGCGCCGCGCCGATCCCGCCGACGCCGAAGGCGAGGCCGAAGAACAGCCCGGCCACCGTGCCGACCTTCCCCGGCATGAGCTCCTGCGCGTAGACGACGATGGCCGAGAATGCGGAGGAGATGACGACGCCGATCACCACCGTGAGCACCGCCGTCCAGAAGAGGCTCGCGTACGGCATGGCGAGCGTGAAGGGGAGGACGCCCAGGATCGAGCCCCAGATGACCCAGCGGCGGCCGACGCGGTCGCCGATGGGACCGCCCAGCAGCGCGCCGGCCGCGACCGCGCCGAGGAAGAGGAAGAGGAAGAGCTGCGCCGTCCGGACCGGCACGTGGAACTTCTCGATGAGGAAGAACGTGTAATAGCTGTTCAGGCTCGCGAGGTAGAAGTACTTCGAGAACACGAGCGCCACGAGCACCGCCACGGCGGCGGCGACGCGCCCCCTCGGCAGCGGCGAGGCGTGCCGCGCGGCGTGAGCGGCCGCGGATCGCCGCGCGCGATACCAGCGCCCCACCCGCGCCAGCAGCAGGATGGCGGCGAGGGCGGCGAGCGCGAACCAGCCGATGGACCGCTGGCCGAAGGGCAGGACCACGAGCGCGGCCAGGAGCGGCCCGAGCGCGGAGCCGACGTTCCCGCCCACCTGGAACACGGACTGCGCCAGGCCGTGCCGCCCGCCCGAGGCCATCCTGGCCACGCGCGAGGACTCGGGGTGGAACACGGCCGAGCCGATGCCGACGCTCGCGACCGCGGCGAGCACGAAGGGGAAGCTGGGCGCCATCGAGAGGAGGAGCATCCCACCAAGGGTGAAGCACATCCCGACGGCGAGCGAGTACGGGAGCGGCCTCCGGTCCGCGGCGTAGCCGACCACGGGCTGGAGGAGCGAGGCCGTGAGCTGGTTCGCGAGCGTGAGGAGCCCCACCTGCGCGAAGTCGAGGTGGTAGCCCGCCTTGAGGATGGGGTACACGGCGGGGATGACCGCCTGCATCGCGTCGTTGAGGAAGTGCGAGACGCTGACGGCGGCGAGCACGCGGAACACGGTCCGCCCGGCGTCGAGCGAGCGGGGCGCGCCCAGGGGGGCCTCTTCCGCGTAGTTCTTCATCGACATCCGTGGCGGTGCGACGGCGAGGACATCACCCGGGGCGGAAGGCGCGGACGAAGGTCTCCACGGCGCGCTTCACCCACTCGCGCACCTGCGCGTCGATCGGGTACTCGAGGGCGCCGAAGCGCGAGCGCACGGCCAGGTCGCCCTGGCAGAGCGCCACGAACTGGATCGCCGCCGAGCGCGCGTCCTCGATGTCGAGCAGCCCGCGCTCACGCCACCGCGCCAGGTAGCGGGCGATGGACTCGTGGAGCTGGCCGGGGCCGCGCTCGAACACCATGCGGCCGATCTCGGGGAACCGCGCGGCCTCGGCGATGCTCTGCCGGAAGAGCCCCGCCACGTCCGGCGAGAGGAAGACCGCCATCATCTCCTCGCCGACGCGCTGGAGAGACGCCTCGAGGTCCTCGCCCGGCTGCTCGAGGCATCGCCGCAGGCCGGCGCGCATCTCGTCGCAGCCCTCGACGATGCTCGCCACGAAGAGCGCCTTCTTGTCCTGGAAGTGGTTGTACACGGTGGCCTTGGAGGCCCCCGCACGGGTCGCGATCACGTCCACGCTCGCCCGCTCGAACCCGACCTCGCCGAAGACCTCGCGCGCGCCGGCGAGGATCTGCCGCCGCTTGGCCGCGACGGTATCCGTCGGAGCCGTGACCGCGATACCTCTCATGGTTACGGTAAACTGAACCGTACAGTCCAGACTGTCAACCTGGCTTCCCCTGGAGTAGATGAGCGCTCTCTCCCCCTGCCCCGGCTCCCTTCCTCAACGGAACGCGCGAATGATCACACATCCATCGAAGACGGCCGCCCGCTCGCTTCCCGGCCGCACCCGTTCGCGGCGCGGCGGGTCCCTCGCGGGCGTCGCGCTCGGCCTCGCGATCGTCGCCGTCGCGGCCTGCAGCCGGAAGCCCGCCCAGAGCGCGCCCGCCGGACCGGTGGAGGTCGGCGTCGTGACGCTGGCGCCGACGCCGGTGACGCTCACGAAGGAGCTGCCGGGCCGCACCTCGGCGTTCCGCGTGGCCGAGGTGCGGGCGCGCGTGAACGGCATCGTGAAGAAGCGGCTCTTCACCGAGGGGAGCGACGTGCGGCAGGGCCAGGTGCTCTTCGTCATCGATCCCGCGCCGTACGAGGCGGCGCTCCAGGGCGCGAAGGCGCAGCTCGCCCGCGCGGAGGCGACGGTCGCGAACGCGCGGCTCCAGGCGCAGCGCTACCAGGACCTCGTGGCCGACAACGCGGTGAGCAAGCAGGAGTACGACAACGCCATGGCCTCGCTGAAGGCCTCCGAGGCGGACGTCGCCGCCGGGCGCGCCGCGGTGGACACCGCGCGCATCAACCTCGGCTACACGAGCGTCACCTCGCCCGTGTCGGGCCGCATCGGGCGCTCGGCGGTGACCGAGGGCGCCTACGTGCAGCAGTCGGCGGCGACCCTCCTCGCCGTCGTCCAGCAGCTCGATCCGGTCTACGTCGACCTCTCGCAGTCGAGCGCCGATGCGCTGCGGCTGCGACACGACCTCGACGTCGGGAAGCTCCAGAGCGCCGGCAAGGGCAAGGCCAGGGTGAGGCTCGTGCTCGAGGACGGCCGCGAGTACGGGGAGCCCGGCGCGCTGCAGTTCACCGACGTCACCGTCGATCCGGGCACGGGGTCGATCGCACTGCGGGCCATCTTCCCGAACCCGCGTGGCGAGCTGCTCCCCGGCCTGTTCGTCCGCGCCCGCCTCGACGAGGCCGTGGATCCCGAGGCCCTCCTCGTCCCGCAGCAGGGCGTCCTCCGCGATCAGAAGGGCCTGCCCACCGCGCTCGTCGTGAACGCCGAGCGGAAGGTGGAGCGCCGGCAGATCGTGACGGATCGCGCCGTGGGCGACGCCTGGCTCGTGACCTCCGGCCTCAAGGCCGGCGATCAGGTGATCGTGGAGGGCCTGCAGAAGGTGCGGCCCGGCGTGGAGGTGAAGGCGGTGCCGGCGGCGAACACGAGGCAGGCGGCGCGCTGATCGAGCGCGCGCCCCCGACGCTCCGGAGCCTCCATGGCCAGGTTCTTCATCGACCGCCCCATCTTCGCGTGGGTCATCGCCATCATCGTGATGATGGCCGGCGCCATCTCCATCCTCTCCCTGCCGGTGTCGCAGTACCCGGCCATCGCGCCGCCCACGGTCGCCGTCACGACGACCTACCCCGGCGCCTCGGCCAAGACCCTCGAGGACACCGTCACGCAGGTCATCGAGCAGCGCATGAACGGCCTCGACGGCCTGCGCTACATGGCCTCCTCGAGCGACTCCGCCGGCACCGCCACCGTCACGCTCACCTTCGACGCGGGCACGAACCCCGACATCGCGCAGGTGCAGGTCCAGAACAAGCTGCAGGTCGCCATGCCGCAGCTCCCGCTGGAGGTGCAGCGGCAGGGCGTCAAGGTGGTGAAGACGGCGAGCAGCTTCCTCCTCATCGTCGGCCTCGTGTCGGAGGACGGGTCCATGACCCGGAACGACATCTCCGACTACGCCTTCTCGACCCTGCAGGACCAGGTGAGCCGCATCAACGGCGTGGGCGAGGTGGTGACCTTCGGCTCGCAGTACGCCATGCGCATCTGGCTCAACCCGGACCGGCTCACGAACTACCGGCTCACCCCGCTCGACGTCTCGAACGCGGTCCAGGCGCAGAACGCTCAGATCTCCGCCGGCCAGCTCGGCGGCCTGCCCGCCGTGGAAGGCCAGCCCCTCACCGCCAGCATCACCGCGCAGACGCGCCTCTCCACGCCGGAGCAGTTCGGGGACATCTTGCTGCGGGTGAGCCCCGACGGCTCGCAG
>DATDDC010000038.1:0-9074 GCA_036523995.1 Anaeromyxobacter sp. | reverse complement strand
GCACGGGCCGAGCGGAAACCCGCGGCTCGTCGTGCACCCGCAGTTGTTGAGGGTCCACTTCCAGAAGGCGTAGCGCTCGAGGGCCTCTCCCGGGATGGCGCCGCCCTCCGCAGCGTCCTCCAGCACTGGCAGCGAAGCTGTGCGCGGCGGTATCTCGCCGTCCGCGAGGCAGAAGGTGCCGAGCGCGTGCGTCGTGGCGCACAGGCCCTCCTCGAAGACGCACCCGTCGTTCAGGACGAACGCCTCGAGCCCCACGCCGTCTACGCGGATCGCCTCGATCTCGCGCAGCGTCAGGTGGCGGGGGAGGATGATCCGGGACACGCCGAGGTCGCGGTAGAAGAGCGCGGCGCCGCGGTTGCGGCACGTGGCGAGGCTCGAGACGTGGACGCGTCGCGCGAGGCCGGCCTCGGCGAGCGCGAGGAGGAGCTCCGTCTCGGCGACGATGAGGGCGCGCGCGCCGACCTCCTCGAGCAGGCGGCGCCCGAAGTCGACGAGGAGCGGGATGGCGCTCGCGTGGTAGGACGGAGCGTTCAGGGTGACGTACACGGGGCGATGCGCCGCGAGCGCGACGATGACCTTCAGATCGGCGATGTCCGGCACGCCGGCCGAGCGCGGGTTCCGGCGGTGCGCCCAGGCGCGGCCCTGCGTCGCGGCCCAGCCGGGCGGGGTGAGCCCGCAGTAGAACTCCTCGGCGCCGGCCGCGGCCAGCGCCTCCACCTCGGTGGAGCTGCGGAGCGGGGCCAGGATCTTCATGGCGACGGGGCCTCGTGCAGGACGACGCGGTCCGCCTCGGCCAGGTGCGCGCGGGCCGACTCCCACGGCACCTCGTAGAGGAGCGTGTTGCCGGCCCGCCACAGCGGCACCGCGCAGTCCTGCCGGTCGGCGCGTACGGCGCCGCCGCGGCAGGGACGCGGGCAGGCATCGCCGAGCAGCTCCCCCACCGCGCGGCCGGGGAGCGCCGCCGCCTTGAGCAGACAGTTCCGGCCGGACGAGGCGAAGACATACGGGAGGTGAAGCGCGCGCGACAACCCCGCGCTGCCGTCCCCGAGGTAGCCGCCATCGAGGTCCGGGTCCGTCTCGAGCGCCACCACGCCGGCCCCGACGAGCAGGCGCCGCAGCCGCGTGCCGCGAGCGGGATCGCGCTCGCGGCGGTGCTCCGCCCCGGCGCTGTCCGCGAAGGCGCGCGGATCTCGGAGCGCGCGGTTCAGTAGCCGCCCCGCCCTGGCGGAGTGGCGCGCGTGGCGCTCCCGCAGGAGGCGCATGACGCCCCAGTCGTTGAAGACGATGTCGAGGCGCCACCCGCGCGCGCCGAGCCGCTCGAGGAGGCGATCGATCCGGGCGAGCCCATCGTCCGTGACGACGGGCGTGAGCAGCGTGGGCGTCCAGCCTCTGTCCAGGGCCAGCGAGCAGAACGCCTCGGCCTCGGCTGCGTCGGGCAGCCGGTCCTCGCAGAACTCCGTGCCGAAGTAGAGCGCGGCGACGTGGCCGGCGGGCAGCGCGCCGGCGGGGGCCGAGGGGAGGAGGTCCCGCGGATCGCCCGCGGGGACGCGCGGAGCCAGTAGCCTGAGCGCGTATTCCATGCGGCCCTCGCGGCGCGTCCGTCCCGCGCCCTCGAAGAGCGCGGCCCCGGACCGTCCCGTCAGAACGTGACCCTCCGAAGGTCCATGCCGTCGGAGGCCAGCTGCAAGACTTTAAGCCGCTTCAGCGTCGCGGCGTCGAAGATGGTCACGCTCGCGCCGGCCGACCCCACGTAGATCTTCTTTCCGTCGCTCGAGAGATTGACCGCGTAGCTCGTGCCCTGCTCGAGCGGCACCACCGGGCCGTACTTCCTGTTCTCGAGATCGATGACGCTGAGGTCGTCCATGACGGCGTAGGCCGTCTTCCTGTCGGGCGCGAGGATGACCGAATAGGCGAGCACCGGGTCGCCCTGGATCGGGATGTCGGTGATGTCGCCCGTCTTCTCGTCGACGGTGAGGAGCCCCATGATGTCGGGCGTGTAGTAGTTGGCCGCGGCGAGCCCGCCGCTCTCCCACCCGTACTCCCAGAAGGGGAGGATGTTCCACTTCTTCTCGAACATCGGCACCGTCTCGACGACCTTCAGCGCGCCGCCCGCCGCGTCGATCTTGTAGATGTCCTTCCCGATGGCGTAGACCTGCTGCCCTCCCTTCACCGTCACGAGCCGCGCGACGCCCCAGGGGACCTCCACGCTGCGGACGATCTTCCCGGACGCGAGGTCGACCTGCGCGACGACGGGAGCTCCCACCACGGCCTCGCCGTCGCGCGTCGTGCGGGACATCATCGCGGCATATGCGGTCCGGTCGTCACCCGCCATCGTGAACCCGTAGATGAAGCGGTCCCAGCCGTCGCCGCTCACGTCCACGGTGGCGACGACCTTGTCCTCGGCGAGGCTCACCTTGTGGATCAGGTGGCGGCTCGCGGTGACGTACATGAACTTCTTGTCCGAGGTTACCGCCGCCTCGCGCGTCCAGCCGCGGAGCGGGATCTTGGCGACGATCGCGTCGCGGTCGCCGTCGATGACCTGAATCATCCCCTGCCCGAGGTGGTAGAAGCGGTCCTTCGCCTGGGCCGGGCGGCCCCACGCGGTGGCCAGCGCGGCGACGATCCCGACGAGACCCAGCGCCTTTCCTCGCATCTTCAGCATTGGCCGTTCTCCCCTGGTGAGGCGCTTGAATCGCCGTCAGTCGTACTTCATGTTGCGCCAGTCCCGCGCCACGTTCGGGCAGGACTCGTCGAAGTCGGCGTGATTGGTGAGGCCGTCGGGGACCTGGGCCGGCCACCAGCAGTCGCCGGCGCAGCCGCCGTAGTCGCGCGCCGACGGCGCGCAATTGCCGGTGGGCATGGTGGGCCGCGGGTTCGTCTCCCAGCCCGTGTCGAACACCGTGGTGCAGCCCTGGGGCATGTTCGGCGGGCCGCCCTGGGCCAAAACGGTCTCCTCCTCTCCCTCGGCGAGCCGCTCGATCGCCTTCGCCTTCAGGTTGAGCGCTCGGATGAGCTTCTTCTTCGTCTTCTTCATCGGTCGCTCCTTTGCCCCGGTGGGCACGCCTGTCACCGATTCCTCGCTACGCATCCGCCCGCCTCTCGAGGAAGGCGAACACCTCGTCTGCCGATTGCCGCCGGAGGCTCGCGTACGCCTGGATGCCCAGCTCGAGCCAGCGCCGGATGAAGTCGCAGGAGCCGCCGGAGGGCAATCCCAGGCGGTCCTCCCGCACGTGGTTCTCGTAGTGACATCCCCCCGCGCAGAGGCTCCGCGCCCAGCAGCGCGCGCACGCCTCCTCGCGCGGCGAGGCGAGCGCGGCGAGGCAGGCGCGCGCCCGCGACGCGTCCAGGCCCGCGTCGAGGTCTCCCAGGCAGAACGCCGCCTCTCCGGAGAGGCGGTGGCACAGGAAGAGGCGGCCGGCGGCGTCGACCGCGACGTAGCCGAGCCCCGCGCCGCACGCGACGTCCCTCGCGTCGCCGCGGTGGAGCCGCGCGAGGAGATCGATCACGTTCGCGAACGGGAGCACCCTCCCCTCCCGAGCTTCGTCGACGAAGCGCGTCGCGAGCGCGGCGAAGCCGGCGAGGAGCGCCTCCTCCTGCTCGGGCGTCGGGAGCAGGTCCGCGGTGACGGGGCTCGCGGGTGCGATCCCCACCTCGACGAACCCGAGCCCGAGGAGGTGCAGGAACACCTCTTCCGCGCGCGACCACTGGTCGGGCGTGAGCGTCACGCGCGCCGCGGGCAGGCGCCCCGCGTGCGCACGGAACAGCTCGAGCCCCTCGAGCACGTCGGCGTACGTCCCGCCGCCGGCCGCGTAGCGGCGGTTCCTGTCGTGCACGTCCGGCGGACCGTCGATGCTGACGGAGACCGACACGCGGTGATCGCGCAGGAACCGAAGCACCTCGGGCGTGAAGCGCGTGCCGTTCGTGGTGAGCGCGACGTGCAGCCTCTTGCCGGCCTGCGCCGCCGCCGCCTCGGCCTCCTCCACGGCGACCCTCATCGCCGGGAGGTTCAGCAGCGGCTCCCCGCCGAAGAGGACGAGCGTCACCGCCTTGCGATCGCCGGAGGCGTCCACCAGGAAGCGCGCGGCCCGCCGCGCCGTCTCCGTGTCGACGAGGCGCGCCTCCCCGCCGTACGTGCCTCCGCCCGCGTAGCAGTACGCGCAGCGGAGATTGCACGCCTGGGCCACCTCCAGCACGAGCGTCTTCAGCGGGATCGCCGCCGGGTCGTGCGCGGCGCGCGGCGCCCGACCGCGGCGGCCCCATGGCACGAGGATGCGCGCGTCTCGCAGCGCCTCGAGCACCTCGCGGTCGGGCGGCGGCGCGTCGTCGAGCGCGACGCGCTCACGCGCGCGCCACCGCTCGACGATGGGGCACGCCTCCTCCTCGACGGAGAACAGGCTCGCCTGATCCTCGCAGAAGAGGAGCGCTCCGCCGCCGTCCGCCCCCGTGAAGAGGCGGTGGCCGGCCCAGGCGTAACCCTCGCTCACCGCACCCTCTGCACGAAGTCGGGAACCGTGACCGCGAGCTGGGCCTCGGCGTCGTACTTCTTCGCTCCGCGCTCGTAGGTGGCGAGCACCTTCACGAGCCCGGAGCCCTCGAGCGAGGACGCCCGGGACGGGATGGGGCCGTAGTCGCCGCGCGGCACGTAGGTCCCGTTCGCGGAGATGGTCCCGGCGTACTTCAGGTCGTCGTCGCCCTCCCGCGTCTTCTCCTCCGCGAGCTTGAACGTCGCCGGCACCGGTCCGAGCGCGACGTCGGACGCCGGGTCGGGCTTGAAGACCGCGGGGACGGCCCCGGCCGTCGACGCCACCGCGGGCGGCTGCCCGTCCGCCTTCGCCTTCCGCGCGTAGGCGATCGCCTGGAACTGGACGCCCTCGGCCGGCAGGCGGCGGCCGCCGGAGAGGCGCGCGCGGCCCACCGCCGGCGTCACGGCGATGTAGTCGATGCCGGGCGCGACGGTCACCGCGCCGGCGTCGAGCCCCTTCACCGAGAGCTTCGCCTCGCCGGGAGCGGCGGCAGCCGCCACGACCTGGAGCTCGATGACCTCCGGCGCGGCGCGCTTCGCCGAGAGCACCTTCACGAAACCGCCGGTGAAGGCCACGTCCGCCGCGGCCACGGCTGGCAGGGCGACGCCCTCCACCCTCACCGTCGTCTTCTCGCCCGCGAGCAAGAACGGCGGCGAGACGCGCGCGACACGCGGGCCGGCGTCCTTCCTGATCCAGGTGGCGCTGGAGGTCCGAAAGCGCGGCGCGGGGAAATGGTTCTCGCCCTTCATCTCGGCGCCGGACACGATGTACGCGCCGCGCGTCTCGGCTTTGCCGTGGCGCGTGCGCGTGCGGAACGCGTACCCGCCGTAGAGCGTCGCCTCGCCCTCGAAGCTCTCCGTGGTCCGGTCGGAGTAGCGAAGCTCGCCGCGCAACCTGTACTCGCCGTCCGCGCCGCCCTTCACCTCCGCCTCGCCGCGGTAGCTGCCCTTGCCCGGCTCGTACCCCACGATCGTCCAACGCCCCGCGAGCTGCGGCTCGGGCGCGGTCCAGGCCTGCCCGTACCCGTAGCTCTTCGGCATCTCCTGCAGCACGGCGGCGGCCTCGTCGCGCCAGTGCATCTCGCGCATCTGGAAGATGATCGCGGGGTCGAACCAGAGGTGGAAGTCGCGGATCTTGAGCCAGCTCGCCGCCGTCATGCGGTAGGAGCGGATCTTCCCCGCAGAGTGGCACCGCACGCACGTGGCGAACAGCCTCTCCTCGCCCTTGTCGGCGGGCGCCTCCACCTCCTGCGAGTTGTGGAAGAGGCTCAAGTACGAGACCCTGGCCTGCTCCTCGGGCGTGAGGATCTGCGTCGCGCAGAGCTCCTTGAGGAGGCGGTCCATCTCGGACCTCGTGAGCGGCATCTTGTGGACGCGGCGCATCCGGTCGACGATGACCGTCCACTCCTCCGGCGTCGTCCGGATCTCCTCGACCGCGGAGATCTTCCCCTCCGCTCCCGGGGCATGACAGCCGGTGCACTTCTTGAACACCAGCGAGTCCTTGGTGAAGGCGCGGGCCGCCGGAGCGGACGCCAGGATGGCCAGCGCGCCGATCGTGGAGAGAGCTCTGAGCATGGTCGATCCCGTTCCGCGTCACAGCGGCACCTGGTTGCCGTGATTCCCACCGTCACCGCCGCCGCTGTGACTAGATGTCCGGCGCCTTGCGGCGCCTCTATTGGGGGGAGAAACTCTCCCCCAAACCCCCCATCGCGAGCCTCACCTCGAGTCGGCGGCGCCATCAGAACGCGTAGGAAGCGCGCAGTCGTGCGGCCGCCCGCCCGGCGCTCACCGCTCGCTGATCACGCGAAGGTTCTCCGCCGTGAACCAGCTCATGTTGAACCGCGGGTCGGTCGCGTCGGTGAAGTATCGGAGGTCCTTTCCGATCCCGATCGTCGACTGGTCGCAGACGTACCGACCGGTGAGAAGGTCGTAGCTCGCGAACGGATAGTGATCGAAGGTCCCCCCCAGCTCCCAGATGGGAATCGGATACCCCTCTTCGAGCCTCCACAGGCCTCCCTTGGCATCGTACTGGTCCGCGACTAGGGCCAGGTACGTGTCCTCGTCGAAATAGAAGACCCTCCTCGGCATGGAGTGCCGCATCCCCTTCTTCACCGTCGCCTCGACCACCCACACGCGGTGGAGCTCGTACCGCCGGCTTTCGTTGGCCAGGTGCTTGACCTGCAGTACGTCGTGAAGCTTCTTGCGGAAGTCGTACATCCCGAAGGCGTTGTAGGGGACGTAGATCTCCTTCTTCCCGACGATCCTCCAGTCGAACCGGTCGGGCCGGCCCAGGAAGACCCACGCCGTGTCGAGCGGGTACTGGTTCTCGAAGCCGATCTGCGGCGCGTCGTAGGCGTACACCGGCAGGCGGCGCACCCGGCGCTGGCCGGGGAAGTAGAAGTACGTCTCGCGATCCTTGTTCGTGAAGTCGCAGATGAAGATCCGCTGCCCGGCAAGCGCCGCCGGTGTGTCGTAGGCGAAGTCGATGCAATAGATCACGTTCCCCGCCCGGTCGGGAGAGATCGATCCCTTCTTGCCCCAGGGGTGGAAGACCGTCTGGGGGCCGGCAGGGTCCAGCCAATCGTCGGAGCCGGGCCGGGGCGAGACCGATGTGGTCGTCCTCGGCCATTCGGTTCCGACCCCCTTGTACCGCATGAGGAAATTCCAGATGATCTCCGAACCGTTTTCGGGGATCGGAAAGGGAATGCCCGGGAGCGCGGCATCGAGCAGATTGGTGCCGTCCTTGCTGAGCTTGGCGGCTCCCGCCGCATTCTTCCGGATATTGGCCTCGATCCAGTCCGGGAACCCAGCGTTTCGGTGGGATGGATAGACATCCATCCGGTATCCCTTGGTCTGCTTGACCATCTGCACCTGCGCCGGGGTCAGCTTGTCCTGGTACTTGTCCACATTGGAGGCATCGATGGAGAAGAGCGGCTTCTCATCCTTGTACTGCCAGTAATCGCCCCTGTACTTGCCGTAAGACCACCCCGGCAGCGGCACGTCCTTGCCGTCCCATGCCGGGATCGTCCCGTCCTTGTTCCCCGCCCTCTCGGCGCCGGCAGGGGTCAGCTCCTTCCCGAGCCGGGCCACGTCCTGGGGCGAGGCGCCCCATGCCGCACCCGCCGTCACGACGAAGATCGTGGTCGTCAACAGAAGTCTCTTGGTCATTTCGCCGCCCGCGATGCAGGGTTTCTTCCCGCCACTCCCCTCGCGAGCAAACCGCATTCCAGCCATGCGACGTTCCAGCTCCAGCCGACGGCTCGACCAGCGTAACGATTTGTAATTCGAGCGTGATTCCGCCCGCCCTTCACCGGATCCCAGACTGTCCGTCCGCGATCTCGTGCGCGACGCGCGGCGAGCAGACGGGCCGTCCCGTCCCAGGATCGGGACGGCAGTCCCAGTGAAATACCGCTTTCGAGACGCGCGCCCGCCGGTTCGAGACGGCCGACGCGCCGCGTGACGCAGAGAATCAGGAGCTTGGCGCCGCGCCGGTCCGGCGCGAGCGCCGCGCGATGCGTGGCGCATCGCTTGCTCCCCGGACGAGCCTCCCCGCCGACGCGGGAGCCTCGACACGAGGTGGGTGGACGCTTGTCAAGAGGTGGTCAGAGCACGCGCCACGCCGGGACTCCCGCCGGGAGAGGGGTTCGCGTCTTCGTCATCGCGCACGGCGACGGGCCGGAGATCCGCGCCCTCGTCCGCGAGGTCGCGCCGGCGGCCGAGGTCGTCTCGCTCGACCTCTTCATCCGCGGCGCGGCCACGACGGCCGATCTGCTCGAGCGAGCGCTCGCGCACGCGCTCCGCGCTGGCGCCCGCGTGGTCCTGCTCCCGGCCTCGGCGGCGAACGCGCTGGGCTCTCCCCGCGTCGTCGAACGGCTCCGCGACGCGGCCCGGAACCGCGTCGTCCTCGTCGCACCCGCCATCGCCGGGCCGCGGGGTCTCCCGCCGGCGCTGCCGGAAGAAGTGCTCGGCGCCGTCGCCGACGGCCGCTTGCGCGAGCGCTCGCTCCGCTTCGTGCGAGGCGCGAAGTTCGAGTGCCGCGCCGGCGGCGCGTCGCACGCGTCGGCGGCCGCGCGGGTGTCGGGCGCGGTCGCCTGCATTCTCGAGGTCCGCCCGCGCGCGCGCCTGGGGGACGTCCGCGCCGAGCTCGAGGCCCACTTCGCAGCGCCGAAAACCCGCGGCAAGGAGCAAGAGGCTGGGGCTCGATAACCATCTCAATCTCCAGAGGTCCCGATGATGGCGAAGTCAGGGAAGGTCTTGGTGCTGGCGGTCGTGACGACGTTGTGCGCGGACGTGGCGCAAGCGTTCCAGTTTCGTGCAGGCGAATCCGTCGACGGAAACTTCGACACGCAGCTCACCCTCGGCTCCGGGATGCGGCTGCAGAAGCAGAGCCCCCAGCTGGTGGGCGACCCGACCGTTCCCGGCGCGAACACCGCCGTGTCGTCGAACGGCGACGACGGCGATCGCAATTACAACCGGTACGACCTGTTCACGACATCCCTGAAGCTCACCCCGGAATTGCTCTTGCGGTTCCCGGACGGGTACAAGTTCATGG
>DATDDC010000037.1:0-6402 GCA_036523995.1 Anaeromyxobacter sp. | reverse complement strand
GGCTCACCTCTCCGAAGGCCGCGGCGGCCGCGCTGCGCCGGTGCAGCCGCTCCAGGGCCCGCGCCGCCTGGAAGAGGCAGTGATCCCGCATCTGCGGGTAGTCGGCCGCGAGCGCTTGCAGCTCGGAGGCCGCGCGGGCGGGATCCGTCTCGAGCCCGGCCAGCGCGCGAAGGTACCGCACGGGAGCCTCGTCGCCGCGCAGCGCCGCCCGAGCGCTCCGCCAGCGGCGCCGGTCGAAGAGCGCCTTCGCCCGGGCGAGCTCCGCCGAGCCGAAGTACGGCGCGAAGTCGGCCTCCGCGTAACGGCGCGTGGGCTTCTGCGAGGTCGACCCGCTCTCGAGGAGCTCCTCGAGCCTTCGCTCCGGGACGGCGCCGCCCTCGGACCTGCCCTGCGGGAGCGCCGCGGCCGCCCACGCCGCGCCGGCGAGCGCGACGAGGCAGCGGCATCCGGCAGCTCTCGGCATGGGACCACCGAGAGTGGACCGATCGGGGCTCGCGCGTCACCCCTACACGCCGGCGGGACGATGCGGCCTCGCGACGCATCCGTTCGCCCGATGCGCTGCGCACCGCGCCTGTGGGTGCGGGTGCCGCGGCCGCGCACCGCCACCGCCGATGCGAGGAACGAGCGCCGGCGATCCACGCGGTTCCGTTGCGGGCGCGACGCTCGCGTGACAGGCTCGCCGTGAGCTCCGGCACCTCGCATCGGAAACGCGCTCGCGCTCGCCGCGGGGCGCCGGGAGGAGCACCGAACATGAAGATCTGGATCGCAGCAGCGCTCGCCGCCGCCCTGGCCCTGTCTGCAGCGGGATGCGTCGTCCACTCGCCCCGCTCCTCGTCGCGCTCCGCGTCGGCGGCGAAGAAGTGCCCGCCGGGCCACCAGTGGAGCGATGGTCGCTGCCACGCCACGGGAAAGGGCCACGACAGGTGACGAGGACCCACCATGACAGCGCCGTCCGCGTCGGGTAGGTTCGTAGGATGCCGCGCAGCGTACGGGTCGCGATCGCCACGTCCTGGGCGCTCGGCCTCCTGGGCATCCTGTCCTTCGCAGTCTGGGCGGTCGATCTCTTCGGCGACGACGTCGCCACCCGCTGGCTGAGCGCCGCGGGCCGGGGCGGCGGATCCCTCCGCTTCCTCTTCTCCCCGCTCTTCGGGGTGGCGCTCCTCGTCCCCGGCATGGTGCGCAGGCGCGACGCGCCCGGCGGCGCACTCGCCTACCAGCTCGCGCTGCTCGTGTCCGTCCTGCTGGGATTGCCCGCGCTGCTGGCGTCGGGCGTCGCCGCCCTCACGCGGCACCTCGATGCCGGCGTCGCCGGGGTGCTGGGCGCCTTCGGGCTCGCGGTCGTGCTCGCCTGGTCCCTGTCCCGGCCGTCGGCGAGGGAATGGTTCACGGCGACCCCGGAAGCGCCGCGAAGCTGAGGAGGGGATCGTCGGCCGCGCTTCTTCCCTCCGCCCACCCCGAGATGCGGTAAGCCTGGCGCGATCCGGGGAGGGAGGACGGCATGAGCGCGCCGCGCGAACGGATGGACGAGGCCTCGGCGCCCCCGCGCCCGGCCTCCGTGATGACTCCGAGGGGCCGGGTGGAGTACGCCGAGCACGGCGCCGGCCCCGCGGTCCTGGCGCTGCACGGCGCCATGGGCGGCTGGGACCAGTCGCTGCTCCTCGCGCGGACCATCGCGGGCAGCGGATACCGCTTCATCGGGCTCTCCCGCCCCGGCTACCTGGGGACGCCGCTCGACGCCGGGCGCTCGCCGGAGGAGCAGGCCGATCTCTACGCCGCCGTGCTCGACGCGCTGGGCGTTCGCCGCGCGGCGGTCCTGGCGGTGTCGGGCGGCGGCCCCTCGGCGATGAGCTTCGCGCTCCGCCACCGCGAGCGGTGCCGCGGCCTCGTGCTCGTCTCGACGTGCGGCGGGAAGGTCGAGACGCGCCTGCCGCTCGCGTTCCAGTTGCTGAAGCTCGCGGCGCGCTGGCCGTGGCTCGCCGCCGCGATGGAGCGAAAGGCGGCGGGGCGAGACCCCGCGGAGGCGGCGCGCCGCTCGATCCCCGACCCGGCGCTGCGCGAGCGCACGCTCGCCGATCCGGGGGCCGGGCCGCTCTTCCGCGAGCTCCTGGCGAGCACGTCCGACCGGATGGCGCTCCGGCTTCCCGGGACGCTCCAGGACGTCGCGGTGACGCGCGCCTGGGCATGCCCGCTCGAGCGGATCGCCGTGCCGGTCCTCGTGGTGCACGGCACGGAGGACCGAGGCGTGCCCTTCGCGCAGCACGGCAAGGTGCTGGCGGAGCGGATCCCCGGCGCGGAGCTCGTCGCGCTCCGGGGCGGGGAGCACGTCGCCATCTTCACGCATCGCGAGGAGGCGAGGGCGCGGGTCGTCCGGTTCCTGGCGGCGAGCGCGGGCTGACGCGTCGAGAGCGCGAGGAGCGCCGGCGAGGATCAACCGGCGCTCGCGAGCGGGAGCCCCGCCCACTTCGCGATCCGATCCGCCTCCCGCCGGGCGCTGGGCGAGACGCTCTGGTCGCCCGCGAGCCCCCGCGCGATCTCCTGCACGTGCGCGTCCTTGAAGTCGACGGACGCCAGCACCTCTTCGGGGCGCTTCCCGCTCTTGAGCTGCATCGCGACGAGCGTCAGGAGCGTGGCCTCGCGCGGATCGATTCCCATGGCTACCTCGATCTTGTCCTCCCGCATGTGAGCCCGCAAGTCATTGGCGCGCCTCGGCCCGAGGAGCGCGCGCCGGATACACCTGGTGCACGCCGTTCAGGAGGAGCTGCCCGGTGGCCTCCTCGTCGCTCCGCCCGTCCGCGCTCCACTCGGTGGTCATCCGGCGGGTCAGGCACAGGACGATCCCTTCCGCTCCTTCCTCCAGATCGATCTCTCGCGGCGCGCCTCCGCGGCCGTCCTTCCAGAGCGCCACGGCGCGAGAGGGCGCCCGCCCCGGAACGCGAGCCAGCCGGACCATGCCCGCGCTCGTGAGGGAGAGCACGGAGGCGCCGGGGTCCTCCGCGAGCACCGTGGCATAGCGGGCGGTCCACCTTCCCGCGAGCTGCGGCCCGTCCATCACGAGCGTGATGACCAGGTTCGGCCCGATCGCGCGCACGACGGGGGCCACCGGGTCCTGGCGGGCCAGGTCCTCGCAGATGAGCACGCAGAAGGCGAGCCACGAGTCGAGACACCAGAACCGGATCTGCCTGGCCCCGAGCTCGATGTACTCCCACCAGGCGTGCTCCGGATGAAGCTGGGAGCCGAGCCCGTACTGCCCGATCTGCCGCTCGTCCAGGCGCCAGCGGTGGTGCTTCTGCTGGCGGGTCGCGAGCGCGTCCCGCCCCAGCGGGACGGCGACCACCGCGGCGTTGGAGCCGGCGCCGCGCGTCGCCGGATCCGCGGGAGCGCCCTCGCCTCCGATGACGACGCGCTGAAGGCTCTTCGCGAGGCGGACGCAGTCGTCCGGGCGCAGCGCCAGCTCGGGAAACACGATGGCGTCGACGCGTCCCACGAGCCTCTCGGCGTTCTCGAGGAGCACCCGCACCCGCTCGACGCCCACCGCCTCCGGCATCTCGCAGGTGAAGAACCGGAACGTCTCCTGGCTCATGTTCTCGAGCCTGCCCGGGCTCTCCCGGAACTGGCGCGGGACGACCTCGAGCGGCCAGGGGAGGACGAGCAGGTTGAGCGACCGCGCGCCGAGCGGCTTCGGCGCGACGTCCCAGCGCGGGCAGACGTCCCCCGCGTCGCAGTACGCGAGGTGGTGCGAGAGGGACCGGATGGACATGCCGACCTGTGGCGTGTGCATCTTCGGCAGGACGAGCGCTCGCGACGGCTCGATCTCGATGCAGAGCGTGCTCGCATCCCGATCCGCCGCGAGCAGCCCCATCGCCCTCTGCCCGAACTCGTCCGGAGGGTTCTCGGGGTCGAGCACGCCCACTCCGGCCGAGGCCTCGTCCGCGGCCGCGAGGAGCTGGAGGCACGCCTCGACGGCGGGCCGGTCCTGCGCGAGCGAATCGACGCCCAGCCCCTGCGACGCGGCGAGGGTCCGCCACCACCCCAGGACCTCCTGGGGCAGAGGCGCGGCGTCGTCCGTCGAGGCGGCGCGCCAGCGACGACCCACGTCCTCGATGACGCTCACCCAGCCCGCGAGGCTGCCGGGCGGCCAGCGATCGACGGCCAGGCGATACGCGCCGCTCCGTTGCAGGAGCAGCACCGCCGCCGCGAACGCGTCGGGCGGCCATCGGGGAGGATCGGGCCGGGCGCCCAGGCCGAGGAAGGCCAGGACGTCTGCGACCGTCTGGCGGGTCGGCGGGGCGGTCGGCATGTCCTCATGGTAGACGGCGGGTATGACGCGCCCGGGCGCGCTCGCGCCGCCGCTCCGGGAGGGCGTTCTCCTACTCGAACACCGCCGCGAGCTGGGCGGTCTGCATGCCTTCCTTCGCCTCGCGCAGGTCGTGGTAGACCACCCCGGGCGCGATCCAGAGCAGCGTCCTGAAGACGAGCGTGACGGCGAGGCCGATCACCGTCCCGATCATCGGCGAGATCGACGAGGTGAGCTGCGGCAGCAGGAACCCGCCGAGCGCGGTGACGCCGAAGGACACCGGGACGAGCACCAGGAACGCCGCCAGTATCGCGAGGCGGTTCTTCTTCGTGAGCGCGAAGCTGCGCCGGATGGCGCCGAAGACGCCCGGGCGCTCGACGACGACGGCGGGGATCGCCACCGCGACCGCGCAGAAGAGGAACACGCCGGGCACGACGAGCAGCACCGTTCCCACCACGATCATCAGGTAGCAGATCACCGCCACGGCCAGCAGCGGGAAGAAGCGACGGAACCCGGTCCCGATCATCGCGGCGAGGGACACGCGCTTGCCGGCGAGGTGGTGGATGACACCGTGCGTGATGGCCCCGACCTCGACCATGAAGAGGAAGAGCGTGACCCCGTAGGCGACCCAGACTCCCTGCGGCATGGTCGGCGCGGCCTCCATCGCCGCCCGATCGAACGGATTCCGGTTCGGAGCGGTGACGCCCGGGACCGGAACGCTGGAGAGCACCGACGCCAGCAGGATGGGCAGGTCCGCGACGAGCGTGAGGGCGGTGAAGGCCGGGAGATGATGCCACCAGGCGGAGAACGTGCGCGCGATCACGCGGCCGAGCTGGAACGGGTTCCGCGGCGGCGCCACCAGGATGGTCGCGAGCACCTCCGGCTGGCTGGCGGGTGTAGGTTGCATCGGGACCCTCCGCGATCGGGCACGCGAGGCACGGCTAGAACGTCAGCACCTTCTCCGAGTCGAGGACGAGCGTGGCGAGCTCGCCGAGCTTCGCCACGCGGCAGCCCTCCACCAGGTCCTTCGACTCGAGCCCCCTCGCGGCGAGGCACGTCTCGCACGCGAGCACGAGGCCCTTCCGCTGGATGGGGATGAGCATGCGCTCGACGTTGTAGTAGCCCTGCGGCGTCGTCTGTCCGCGCTTCGCGCAGGCGACCGCGTCGCCCAGCAGGAACACGGTGAGCTCGAGCTCGGGCTCGACCTGGAGCAGCGTCGCGCCGAGCCGCAGCGCGTTGTAGGTGCGCTCGCTCCCGTACGGCGCGTCGTTGACGATGATGAGGGCTCGCATGGCGGTGCCTCGATGGCCTTGGGGTGTCTCGCGAATGCTAGCACGCGCGGCGCCGATTCACCCTGAGAGGATGACGTGCCCCCGCCCTTCCGCGGCGTCGCCCCGGCCCGGGCGAGCGCCGGCGGGCCGGGCCGGAGGGCGGCGCGGGCATCGCGCCGTGCGGCCGATCATCGTCGAGTCCCGCTCGCGAGCCGTCGCGCCCGCATCCAAGGAGGCCGCCATGCCCCCCGACGTCGAGACCTCGACTCCTCCCGGCACGCCGACGCCGATCGGACCGTACAGCCACGTCGCGAAGGTCGGTCCCTTCATCACCATCGGGGGAACCGCCGGGTTCGATCCCTCGACCGGCCAGCTCGCCGGCGCGGACGTGGCCTCCCAGACGCGCCAGATCCTGCGGTCCTTCGCCGTCATGCTGGAGTCCGTGGGATCCGACCTCGGCCACGTCGTCCACGTGACCGTGTTCCTCGCCCGCATGGGCGACTTCGAGGAGATGAACCGCGCCTACGCCGCGGGGATGGGCGATCACCGCCCGGCCCGAACGGTGATCGGGGTGAAGGATCTGCCCAGGCCGGGCATGCTCCTCACCATGAACCTGACGGCCGTGGCGCGAGGCTGACGGCCCGCGCAGGCGGCGGCGCCCGAATCGCGTCGCTCGCGCCCCGCGGATGTGCGATCGTCGGCCGGGGGTGCCGATGCGCTCAACGCCGCTCGTCGCGCTCGTCGTCGCGCTCCGCGCCGGAGCGGCCTCGGCGCAGGACGAGCCGCCCGCCACCTGGGACCCTCGCGCCAGGAGCCCCGCCGCGGCGGAGCGGGCGC
>DATDDC010000036.1:0-5662 GCA_036523995.1 Anaeromyxobacter sp. | reverse complement strand
CCGCGCCGAGGAGGCCGGTGCCGCCGAGGTTCGAGGCCATCGAGAAGCCGGCGGCCTTCCCCTTGTCCTCGAAGCGCGTGGTGATGGCCATGAGCGCGCTGTTCGCGACGTGGCCCGTGGTCGCGGTGGCCTGGGCGAGCGTGACGAGCGCGCCGTAGAGCCAGAGGTTCCGCACCGGATCCGGCACGAGGGAGGCCGCGACGAGGAGCGCCGCGGTGGCCGCGCACATGGCGAGGTACCAGCTCCTGCGCGTGCCGAGGAGGTCGACGGCCGGGACCCACAGGAGCTTCAGCCCGTGCGGCGCGAACGCCGTGGCGCTGAGCGCGCCGATCTCGGCGAGGGAGAGGCCGCCCTGCCGCAGCCACCACGGCATCGCGACCGTCGCGTATCCGACGGCCGCGCCGAACGGCAGGTCCAGGAACAGGAACAGGAACGGCGGCGTCGGGCGGGCCGGCGGCGTCGGGAGCGGCGGCTCGGGCACGGGGTGTCCGTGGCCGCGACTACTGCGACGAGAGCCACCGCCCGATGGCGCGCCCGGTCCGCTCGCGCAGCTCCACGTCCTGGCGAAGGCGCTCCAGGGTTTGCGCGATGGCCTGCTTCGCCTCGTCGAGCGGGTGCGCCGCGAGGAAGGTCTCGGCCTCCTCGAGGTGGCGGCGCTCGACGAGCGAGCCCATGGCCTCGACCACCCGCCGCAGGAGCATGGGGGCGGCCCCGAGCCGCGCGTGGAGCTCGTCCCAGTCGGCGCGGATGCGGGCCCAGGCCGGCTCGCGGGCGGTGCGGTTCACGAGGAGCCCGCCCACGAAGGAGGCGGAGTCCTGGAGCGGCACCTCCTCGCCGAAGGCGAGGTCGACGCCGCGGGCGGCCAGCGCGCGGTCCTCGAAGGAGGCGAGCGCGAGCAGGTAGCGGCGCCGGAAGGCCGGGTCCGTCTCCTTCGCGAAGAGCGCCCTGAACCGCTCGAAGCGCGCCTCGTCGCCGTCGCGCGCCACGAGCGTCACGGCGGCGTCGTGGAGGTTCGGCTCCAGCACCTCGCGGTTCCCGGAGATCCAGCCGTCGAGGCGCAGCCGGGCCTCCGCGCTCACGGAGGCGTCGCGGGCCACGATGCCGAGGGCCCGCACCGCCGCCGCGCGCCGCAGCCGCACGGCGTCCGGCTCCCCGGGGGCCGCGGCCCAGCCCGTCCGGACGAGCTGGGGATGGAAGAGGCGGGCCACGAAGCGCTGCAGCCTGGCGCGATCGGGATCGGCGACGAGCCGGTGCTCGATGAAGGCGAGCCTCGCCACCATCTCGTCGAGGACCGCGTAGTCCTCCTCGCCCGCGAAGCTCGTGCAGAGCTGCAGGAAGGAGCCGATCTCCCGCTCGCCGGAGCGCACGAGCGCCCACTCGTCGGAGAGGAGCGCGATCCGCTCGGCCGTCTCGAGGCGCGGCAGGTTCCGGGCGAGCGCGTCGAGGCCCGCGGCGTCCTGGGCGACGCGGTAGAAGCCCCTCGCCCCGGCGTTCACGACGACGAAGTCCGGATCCGCCTCGCCCTCGAGCCGGACCTCCGCCTTCGCCTCGCGCAGGAGGATGCGCTGCTCCCTCGCGGCGCCGCCCGCGACGCTGCGCACGACGAGCGGCACGGGCCAGATCCCGGGCTCGCGCGGCGCCGCCGGATCGGAGAAGAAGCGCCGCTGCTCGAGGCGCAGCGTCCGCCCGGCGCGCGAGGCGTGCACCACCGGGAAGCCGGGCTGGCGGATCCAGGCGTTCGCGAGCTCCAGGACCGGCTCCTTCGAGGCCTCGCCGAGCGCGCCCCACAGGTCGTCCGCCACGGCGTTCGCCTTGGCGTGGCGGCGCATGTAGAGCCGGATGCCCTCGCGGAAGCGCTCCTCGCCGAGGTAGCCCTCGATCATGCGGAGCACCGCCCCGCCCTTCTCGTAGGTGATGAGGTCGAAGGCCTCGCCCGCCTCGGCCACGTCGTGGATCTCGGCGCGGATGGGATGCGTCGAGCGGAGGGCGTCGAGGTGCTGCGCGGCGGCCTTGCCCTGATCGAAGTCGAGCCACACGCGCCAGGCCGGGTTCCACCGGTCGACGATCTTGAAGGCCATCCAGGTGGCGAAGGCCTCGTTGAGCCAGAGGTCGTCCCACCAGGTCATGGTCACCCAGTTGCCGAACCACTGGTGGGAGAGCTCGTGCGTGACCACCTCGGCCACCCGCTTCTTCTGGGCGAGCGAGGCGGTGGCCGGATCGAGGAGCAGGGCGACTTCACGATACGTGATGAGGCCCGCGTTCTCCATGGCGCCGGCCTCGAACTCGGGGAGGCCGACCTGATCGAGCTTGCCGAAGGCGTAGGGCACGCCGAAGTAGTCCTCGAGCCGCGGGAGCACCTCGACGGCCACGTCCTGGCCGAAGCCCGTGAGCGCGAGCTTCTCGGGCTGCGCGAAGGTGCGGACCGGGACCCGGCGCACGCTCGTCCCGGTGTGGGCCTCGATGCGCCCGGCCACGAGCGCGACGAGGTACGTGGGGAGCGGAGGCGTCTCCGCGAACTGGAGGCGCCGGCGGGCGCCGAGATCCTCCTCGCGCACCGGCGCGCCGTTCGAGAGCACCGCGATGCCCTTGGGCGCCTCGATGGCGAGGCGCCAGGTGGCCTTGAAGCCGGGCTCGTCGAAGCACGGGAAGACGCGCCGCGCGTCCGCCGCCTCGAACTGGGTGGCGACGATGCCGCCGCCCGCGGCGTAGAGGCCGCGCAGCCCCTCGGTGACCTTGCCGCTCCAGGCGAGCTCGAGCGTCGCCGCCCCGCGCGGCACCGGCGTCCGGAAGCGGAGGACGGCGGTCTCGCTCGGCTTCGCGACCTGCACCTGCGCGTCCTCCTCGCGGGCCGCGGCGCGGATCCGGGCGCGGCCGATGTCGAGCTCGTGCGCGTGGAGGACGATCTCCTCGGCGGGCTGCGAGAGCGCGAGGTCCACGCGCATGGAGCCCGTGAACGCGCTCGCCTGGAGGTCGAGCGAGAGCGTCGCGTCGTAGGCCGTGGGCCTCACGTGGACGGGGAGGCGGAAGCGCCGGTCGTCGGTCGGATGGGGCATGGATCCTCTTCCTCTTTTCGCAGGCGGAGGATGCGCACGGCGGCCGCGCGCGATCAACGCGAAGTTGGTGCGTCCCGCGAGGGATGGTAGGCCGAGAAGGGGGCCGCGGCGATCCGTTCCTCTGCGCCGCCGGGACCGACGGCAGGCGGGCCCACGTCGCCCCGCGACGGCGCCGCCCTTGACGGCGCCTTCCGCCGGATCTCTCGTCTCTCCATGCGCGCCATGCTCCTCCGCGCGCCGCGCGCGCCGCTCGAGGCCGCCGAGGTTCCGCCGCCCGAGCCGGGGCCCGGCGAGCTCCGCCTCCGCGTCGCCGCCTGCGGCGTGTGCCGCACGGACCTCCACGTGGCCGACGGCGAGCTGCCGGACCCGAAGCTTCCGCTCGTCCTGGGCCACGAGATCGTGGGCCGCGTCGACGCGCTCGGACCGGGGGTGACGCGCTTCCGGCCGGGCGACCGCGTGGGCGTGCCGTGGCTCGGATGGACGTGCGGCGCGTGCCGCTTCTGCGTCTCCGGCCGCGAGAACCTGTGCGAGCGGGCGCGATTCACCGGCTACCAGCGCGACGGCGGATACGCCGAGGCGGCCGTCGCCGACGCGCGCTACGCGTTCCCCATCCCGGAGGCCTACGGCGACGCCGAGGCGGCGCCGCTCCTCTGCGCGGGGCTCATCGGCTACCGCGCCTGGGCTCCGGTGCGCGCGGCGCAGCGGCTCGGCCTCTACGGCTTCGGCGCGGCGGCCCATCTCGTCGCGCAGCTCGCCCGCCACGCGGGCCAGCGCGTCTTCGCCTTCACGCGGGCCGGGGATCGGATCGCGCAGGACTTCGCGCGCTCGCTCGGCGCGGAATGGGCCGGCGCGTCGGAGGACGCGCCGCCCGAGCCCCTCGACGCCGCGATCCTGTTCGCTCCCGTGGGCGCGCTCGTGCCCACCGCGCTCCGGGCGCTCGAGCCGGGCGGCACCGTCGTCTGCGCGGGCATCCACATGAGCGACATCCCCTCGTTCCCGTACTCGCTCGTCTGGAAGGAGCGGACGGTCCGCTCGGTCGCGAACCTCACGCGCCGCGACGGCGACGAGCTGCTCGCGCTGGCGCCGCAGGTTCCGCTGCGGACCGAGATCGTTCGTTACCCGCTCGCCTCGGCCAACGAAGCGCTCGCTGACCTCCGGGCGGGTCGCATGCGCGGCGCCGCCGTGGTCGTTCCCTGAGCAAGCTTCGAAGGGAGGCTCCGGGCACGTCCGTCCAACCGCTCGGCGCGCCCCGGGAATGGCGCCGGGCGCGCTGTCGCTCGCCGCGCCATCCCTCGTCGGGGCGTCTCTTTCGCAAGTCGCAGCGCGTTATATTGATTATCAAATCGGTAGCGCCGCCCCCCTGGCGTGGCGGCGCGCGAGGGGACGCCATGGCGAAGACGATGGTCGATGACGAGGTCGCCCGGTCCCGCGAGGTCGCCGAGGCGGCGCGCGAGTCGGAGTGGCAAGGCGCGGGCTTCCTGCGCGAGCTTTTCCTCGGAAAGCTCAATTTCGATCTCATCCACCCCTATCCGCTCCCGGGCTCCGAGCGGCCCGAGTTCCAGCGGTTCTACTCGGAGCTCGAGCGCTTCCTCCGCGAGGAGGTCGATTCGGTCGAGATCGACGAGACGGGCGAGTACCCGCCCGCGGTGGTCGAGGGGCTGAAGCGCCTCGGCGCGTTCGGGATGAAGGTCCCGGTCGAGTACGGCGGCCTGGGGTTCAACCAGGTCGAGTACGCGAAGGTGATGCAGCTCCTCGGCAGCGTCGACGCGAACCTGACGGCGCTCCTGTCGGCGCACCAGTCCATCGGCGTCCCGCAGCCGCTCAAGATCTTCGGCTCGGACGAGCTCAAGAAGAAGTACCTGCCCCGCATCGCCAAGGGCGCCATCAGCGCCTTCGCGCTCACCGAGACCGTGGTCGGCTCGGACCCCGCGCGCCTCACCACGACCTACGAGCTCACGCCCGACGGGAAGCACTTCCTCCTCAACGGCTCGAAGCTCTGGTGCACGAACGGCACCATCGCCGAGCTGCTCGTGGTGATGGCGCGGAACCCGAGGACGAACGCGATCAGCGCCTTCGTGGTCGAGACCTCCTGGCCCGGCGTCGAGGTGACCCACCGCTGCCGGTTCATGGGGCTGCGCGCGCTCGCCAACGCCGCGATCCGCTTCACGGACGTGAAGGTCCCGGCCGAGAACCTCATCGGCAAGGAGGGGCGCGGCCTCAAGATCGCGCTCACGACGCTCAACACCGGGCGGCTCTCGCTGCCGGCGGCGGTGGTGGGCGGCGGCAAGATCTTCCTCGAGCTCTGCCGCAAGTGGTCCGCGGCCCGCGTGCAGTGGGGCCAGGAGATCGGCAAGCACGAGGCGATCGCGCACAAGCTCGCGGACATGGCCGCGACCGTCCAGGCGATGGAGGCCGTCTCCGACCTCGCCCAGTCGCTGGCGGAGCGGCCCGGCTACGACATCCGCCTCGAGGCGGCCGCGGCGAAGGAGTGGAACACCGTCAAGGCGTGGCGGATCATCGACGACACGATGCAGATCCGCGGCGGCCGCGGGTACGAGAAGGAGACCTCGCTCGCCGAGCGCGGCGAGGTGCCGATCGGCGTCGAGCGC
>DATDDC010000035.1:0-8721 GCA_036523995.1 Anaeromyxobacter sp. | reverse complement strand
GCGGGCGAGCCGCACCGCGGCCACGACGACGAGGAGGACGAGGAGGACCACGACGGCGATGCCGACGAGGTCGCGGGGGCCGAGATCGCCGAAGGAGAGGGCGAGGGGCAGGAGGGTGGGTTGCGGCACGGGGGCTCCGGAAGGCGAAGCGAGACGATATAGGGACCGCGGAAGCAGAGTGTCAACGGCGGAGACGCGCTCGAGCCTCGGGGAGGCCGGGCACGGGCTCGGGCTCGGGATCCGGCGTCAGGCCGCCGCGGCCTCCCGCGCGCGATCCGAGAGGCGCACGGACACGAGCTTCGAGACGCCCGGCTCCTCCATCGTCACCCCGTAGAGCGTGTCCACCGTCTCCATGGTTCGCTTGTTGTGGGTGATGAGGATGAACTGCGAGGCCTTCGACATCTCCTTCACGAGCTCGTTGTAGCGGCCGACGTTGGCGTCATCGAGCGGCGCGTCCACCTCGTCGAGCAGGCAGAAGGGCGTCGGCTTGATGAGGAAGATGGCGAAGATGAGCGACACCGCGGTGAGCGCCTTCTCTCCGCCGGAGAGCAGGTTCACGCTCTGGAGCTTCTTCCCGGGCGGCTGCGCGAAGATCTCGACGCCCCCCTCGCCCTCGCCCGTCTCGTCCTGGGTGAGGACGAGCCCGGCGCGCCCGCCGTTGAAGAGGCGCGGGAACACCTGCTGGAACTTCTCGTTCACGAGGTCGAAGGTCTCGCGGAAGCGCTCGCGCGAGGCGCGGTTGATCTTGACGATGGCGGACTTGAGGTCGGCGAGCGAGCGCTCGAGGTCCGCCTTCTGCTCGCTCATGAAGGCGTGGCGCTTGGCGAGCTCGTCGTACTCCTCGATGGCGGTGAGGTTGATGGCCCCCATCCGCTCCGCCTGGGCCTTGAGATCCTCGAGCTTCTGGCGCTCCTCGTCGCTGGGGGGCTTCTCGAGGTGGAACCGCGCCACCTCCCACTTGAGCTCGGCCTGGCAGCGCTCGCGCGTCTGCTCGTCGAGGTGCCCGAGCTCGAGCGACTGCTCGCGGGCGGTGAGCGACGCCTCCGCCGCGGCGGCGCGGACGCCCTCGGCCCGGAGCCGCAGGTCGCGCGCCTCCACCTCTCGCGCGCGCGACGCCTGCGCCAGGGCCTCGTGGCCTTCCCGGGCCCGGGCGAGCTCCGCGCGCACCTGGGCGAGGTCCTCGCCGAGCCGCCCCGCGTCCACCTTCGTTCCCTCGAGGCGCCCCCTGAGCTCCGAGGTGCGGGCGTTCGCCTCGGAGAGCGCCGCGAAGAGGCGCCCCCTCCGCTCCTCCACCTCGCGGCGCGACTCCTCGATGCGCCGGAGCGAGGCGCCGATGGACTCCCGCCGCTCGGCGTCGGCGGCGACCTTCACTTTGAGTCCGACGAGCTCCGCGTTGAGCCCGTCGGCCCTCTGCTTCGTCGCCTCGAGCCGGGCCACGGCCTCGCGGGCGCGCTCCTCGGCCCGGGCCTGCTCCGCCGCGGCGGTGGCCGCGGCGAGGCGGTGCTCCTCCTCCTCGCGGGCGAGCGAGCCGAGCCCGTCGTCGAGCTGGGCGCGCTCCACCTCGAGCTGGCCGATCCGCGCCGCCACCCGCTCCAGCTCCTCGCCCACGCGGGCGAGGTCCTTCTCCTGCTCGAGCAGCGCCAGGTCCTTCTCGCGGCCGTCCTTGTCGAGGCTCTTGAGCGCCGCCTCGAGCTGGAGGAGCCGCGCCTGGAGGGTCCGGTGCCGCTCCTGCGCCATGGCGAACTCCGCTTCGAAGGCCCGGACCACGTCCTCGAGCTCCTGCACCTCGCGCCGCCGCTGCAGGGCGCCGTGCCCCTCGCCCTCGAGCGGGCCGCCCGTGACGACGCCGTGGGGATCGAGGACCTCGCCGTCGAGCGTGACGAGGGTGCGCCGCCCGCCCTGCTCCTGCCAGATCTCGAGCGCGGCCGGCAGGTCCCGGACGATGAGGGCGTCTCCCAGCAGGAAGCGGACGACCTTCTCGTACGACGGATCGAAGCGGACGATCTCGAGGCAGGGCCCGACGACGCCCGGGTGCTGGACGCCCGGCGCGGGCGCCTCGCCGCCGTCCTCGGGCCGAAGGCGCGCGATGGGGATGAGCGAGGCGCGCCCCTCCGCCGCGGTCTTGAGGTAGTCGATGGCCTCGACGCCCTGGGAGTGGCTCTCCACGATGACGTACTGGAGCCGCTCGCCCAGGACCGCCTCGATGGCGTTCTCGTACTCGGCCGGGGCGGAGACGACGTCCGCGACGAGCCCGAAGATGCCCCGGTCCCTCGAGTCGCCCAGGCCGGCCCGGGTCATGAGGCTCCGCACGCCGCGGCCGTAGCCCTCGTAGTTCCGCACGATCTCGAGGAGCGAGGCGAGGCGGGAGCGCTTCTCGGCGAGCTCCTCGCGGAGCGTGATGAGCTTCGCCTCGTTCTGGATGAACTCGGCGCGCGTGCGCTCGAGCATCTCCTCCTGCGCGCCGCGCTGCTCGTCGAGCCGGAGCTTGAGCTGGCGCGTCTGGCCGAGCCTCTCCACGCGGCGCGAGCGCGAGCCGTCGAGCTGCCCGGTGCGCGAGGCGAGCTCCTCGGCCTCGGCCCGGTTCCTCTGGAGGCGGGCGCGGAGGTCCTGGCGCTGCCGCTCGATCTGGGCGAGCTGGCTCGTGTGCCCGGAGGCCTCGGAGAGCGAGGTCGAGGCGGCGCTGCGGGCGCGATCCGCCTGGCCCTGGAGGTCGCCCTCCTCGCGCCCCATCTCGCGGAGCGCGCTCTCCGCCTCGGAGAGGCGGCCCTCGTCGACCGCGACGAGGGTCTGGAGCTCCGAGAGCTGGCGGAGGAGGTCCTCGCGCTCCCGGGCGAGCGCCTCCGCCTGGGACTTGAGGCCCTCCACCTCCTCGGCCTGGGCGCGCGTGCGCTCCGCGATCTGCTCGAGCTCGTGGCCGGCGGCCTCCGCCGAGACCTCGGACACGCGCAGGGCGCTCTCGAGCTCGTGCTCCCTCGCGGAGAGCGCCGCGAGGCGCCCCTCGCCCTCGGAGAGCCGCGCCCGGTCCTGCTCCACCGCCGCCTCGATCTCGGCGATGCGGGCCTGGACCTCGCCCTCCTCGGTCCGGAGGAGCGCGAGCCGCTCCTCGGCGGAGCGGCGCGTGGCCGTGATCTCGAGGTAGCGCGCGGCGGCCGCGCGCAGCTCGAGCTCGCGGATCTGCGCCTTGAGCGCCTTGTACTTCTCGGCCCTGCGCGCCTGCCGGTTCAGGCTGTCGAGCTGCTTGCCGAGCTCCTGGACGATGTCGGCGACGCGGGTCAGGTTCTGCTGCGTCGCCTCCATCTTCCGCTCGGCCGCCTCGCGCCGCTTCTTGTACTTCGTGATGCCCGCCGCCTCCTCGACGATGGCGCGCCGGTCCTCGGGCCGCGCCGAGACGATCTGGCCGATGCGGCCCTGCTCGATGATGGAGTAGGCCGTCCGCCCCACGCCCGAGCCGAAGAAGAGGTCGTTCACGTCGAGGAGCCGCGCCTGGACCCCGTTCACGAGGTACTCGGACTCGCCGGTGCGGAAGAGCCGGCGGCCCACCGTGATCTCGGAGAAGCCCTGGTACTGGGCGGGCAGCTCGCTCGGGCGGTCGTTCTCGAAGGTGAGCATCACCTCCGCCATGGAGAGCGGCGGCTTCGACTCCGAGCCGTTGAAGATCACGTCCTCCATGGAGCGGCCGCGCAGCTGCCGGGCCGACTGCTCGCCGAGCACCCAGCGGATCGCGTCGGCGACGTTCGACTTGCCGCAGCCGTTCGGGCCCACGACGCCCGTCACGCCCTCGTCGAACGCGACCACGGTCTTGTCCATGAAGGACTTGAAGCCGACGAGGTCGAGGCGCCGGATGCGCATGGTCAGCCGATATCACGACCCCATGGGCGTTTCAAGGAAAGCCCTTGATCGCAGGGGGTTTTCCGGCCGATCGGGGCCTCGCGGAGGCCGGGCGCCGCCGCGGGCCCCTCGCAAATCGGCCATGGAAACGCGGCATTACGTGACGTGACATGTATGGCAGATCCGCCAGGGTGGTCGCGCGCACCTTCGGGATACACTCGCGGCGCGCATGAGCTTCCTGGGAAGGCTTCTCCGGAACGTCCTCGCCGTCGTCGCCGGCGGCTCCCTCGTCGCCTGGCTCGTGTACAGGACCGCCTTCCCCATCAGCCCGGCGATCCAGGACGCGCTTCGCACGGCGTTCCTCGCCGGCATCGCCTTCCAGCTGGCGGCCGTCGCCGCCGCCATCGCTCGCGTGTCGGCGCCGCTCCGCCGCGCCGCGGCGTCGGGCTGGAACGTCGGTCCCGAGGAGAGCGCGGCCGCGGCGCGGGCCGGCCATCGACTGCCGGTGCAGGCCGCCGCGATCGTCGTCGCCGCGTCGACGCTCGCCGTCTCGGCCGCCGTCCTGGCCATGCGCGGCGAGGGGATGCCGCCCGACCTCGCCCTCGCCGCGGCCGCCGTCGGCGTCGCCACCGCCATCCTCTCCGGCATGCTCGCGTACTCGGCCGCCTCCTCGGCGGCGGCGCGGGCGTCCGTGGAGCTCGGGGCGCGCGACGTCGCGGCGCGCGGCACGGTGCGGGGCAAGATCCTGGTGCTCGGGTTCGGGCTCAACACCATCGGCGTGCTCCTGTTCGCGGCCACCGGGTACGTCCGCTATCGCGGGGACGTCGACCGGGAGTACGTCGCCTCCGCGGTCCGCGCGCAGGCGAGCGCCATCGCCGCGGTGAGGGCCACGGGCGGCGAGCTCGCGCGGCAGGTCTGGATCGTCACCTCGGCGCCCTCGGCGCTCGTCGCGCCCGACGGGGAGATCCAGGCGAGCTTCGGCGCGCGCGGCGTCCCCTTCGGGCGCGCCCGGGGCGCGCCCGCCGGATCCGTGCGCCTCGAGGAAGGCTGGCTCGTCACGGCCGCGGCCGCGGGGGGCGGCGTCATCGCGTCGTGGCTCCCCGAGGCGCCGCTCTGGCCCCGGCGCCGCGCCTTCTGGGCGGAGCTCGCCACCGCCGGGCTCGTGGTGTACGCCGCCACCGCGGTGCTCGCCTGGCTCGCGGCGCGGGCCATCACCTTTCCCCTCCGCACCCTGGGGCGCGCGGCCGACCGGATCGCCTCGGGCGACCTCACCGCCGGCCCGCCCTCGCTGTCGCGCGACGAGATGGGGCAGCTCGCCGCCGAGTTCCGGCGCATGGCGGACGGCCTCAAGGCGCTCGTCGTCGACGTCCAGGCGGCGAGCGAGGGCGTCTCCTCCGGCGCGCGAGAGGCCGCGGCCATCGGCGACAAGGTGCGGAGCGGCGCGCTGGGCGAGCACGCGGGCGTGGTGGCCATGCAGGCGGCGGTCGAGGCGATGGACGGGTCGGTCCATCTCGTGTCCCGCGGCGTGGGCGGCCTCTCCGAGTACGTGTCGGCCACCACCAACGCCATGGGCGAGATGGCCGCCGCCTTCGAGGCCGTGCAGAAGAAGGGCGCGGACCTGCAGCGCGCCATGGACGCGGCCATGCGCGACATGGAGCACCTCGCCGCCGCAGGCCGCGACGCCGAGGGCCGCCTGGTAGAGCTGGAGGCGCTGGCGGGGCACGCCGGTACGTCGCTCGGGTCGGTGCGGGCCTCGATGTCGACCCTGGAGCGCGCGGCCAGCGAGACCGAGGTCACGGCCCAGGTCGTGGCCGAGGCGGCGGAGCGGGCGGGCGGCGTCGTGGAGGAGACCGTCCAGGGCATCGAGACCCTTCGGGCGGCGGTCTCGGACGCGCACCGCCGCATCGCCGCCCTGGGGCGCCGCTCCGACGACATCGATCACGTGGTGGACTTCATCGGCGAGGTGGCGGGCCGCACGAACCTCCTCTCGCTCAACGCCTCGATCATCGCCTCGCAGGCGGGCGAGCACGGCAAGGCGTTCTCGGTCGTCGCGGATCAGATCCGAGAGCTCGCCTCGCAGATCGCCCGCTCGACGAAGTCCATCGGCGACATCATCCACTCCGTGCGCGAGGACGTGGAGGGGACCGCGGCGCTCATCGATCGCGGCGACGCGCTCGCCGTCGAGGGCGTGCAGCTCGCGCGCAACTCGCTCGAGGCGCTGGGCCAGATCCGGCGCTCCACCGTGCAGGGGCGCGAGACGGCCGCCGCCATCCACGCGGCGGTGGAGGCGCACGGCGGCTCCTGGCGCGAGGTGTCCCAGCTCGTGGAGTCGGTGGCGAACGGCTCGCGCGCCGTCTCCGCCGCCGTCCAGCTCGTGGGGCGCAGCGTCGCCGGCGTGAACTCGGTCTCGAAGAGCGTGAACGCGATGGCGGATCAGGTGGCCCGGGCCCTGGAGGAGCAGGCCGGCCTGGGGCGCCGCCAGATCGACAGCCTCGCCCAGCTCGAGCGCATGATCGTCGACATCACGCGGGCGGTGCAGAACCACGACGCCGCCACGCGGCGCGTGCGGGACGCCCTCCAGCACCTGTCGAGGACGGCGGGCGAGCACGAGTCCGCCGTGGAAGGGCTCTCCGGCGTCGCCGAGCGGCTCGGCTCGCGCGCCCGCGCCCTGGCGGACAGCGTGGGGCGGTTCAAGGTGTGATCGCGCGTCCGTTCGTCGCGCGGGGTGCAACCCGAAGGCGCACGAAGCGATCAGTGCTGCGCCGCGGGCACGATCCGCGGGTGCCCCACCGAGCCGGTCACCGTGAACGACCAGGCCCCGTCGGAGCCCTTCGCCTGCGCCAGGGCGACGTCGGCGAGCCCCCTGAAGCCCTGCGTTCCGCTCTTCGACCAGAAGGCGTCCGCGACCTTCACCTTCGCCGTCCCGAAGATGGGCGCGAACTCCATCCGCGGCTGGACGAGGAAGTAGAGCCCCTGGGTCGACAGCTCGGCGTCCCCGCCCTTGGCCTCGAGCCGCTGGAAGGTGGCCTTGCCGTCCGCGATCTGCACCGCCGCGCTCACCTCGCCGAAGCCGATGCGCGGCAGGGGCAGGCCGCCCGTCATGCCGGGGATGGGGAGCTGGCCGCCGGCGAGCCCGGCTTCCTTGACGCGGAGATCGATCCGGCCCGACGGCTTCTCGTTCGGGGAAGGGGGGAGCTGGACGTCCAGGGAGCCCTGCACGCGGCCGAGGAGGTCCAGGCCGGAGGCCTTGCGCAGCGGCAGGGCCGCGCCGAGGTCGACGCCCTCCACCTCGGCGACGACGTGCTGCAGCGCATCGGCGGCGAGGTCGGCGGTCCCGCGCACGCGGCCGGCGAAGATGCGCACGTCGAAGGCTACGCTCCGGCGGCCGGCCAGGAGCGGCAGCGGGCGGAGCGAGGCGGTGACCTCGTCGATGGGGATGGCGAGGCCGGTGTCGCTGGCGAGCTTCACCCCGCGCGCCGTCACGCCCATCAGGCCGCCCGCGGAGACGTCGTCCACGTCGATCTGCCAGCCGCGCACCCCCGCCTCGAGGATGAGCCGCTCCTTCACCGCCTGGGACGGGAAGGTCCAGCGCAGCGCCACGACGAAGGAGACGAGGGCGAAGGCCCCGTACGCCAGCCGCGGCTTCCAGACGTTCCAGTCGAGCTTGCCGATCTTCATGGCGGTCCGGTCAGGTCTTCGGCTGGAAGGTCGACACGAGGAGCGTGGCGTCCACGAGCGCCGGGTCGTCGCTCCGGGTGGTGACGCGGATGCGGCGGACCTTCACCACGCCCGCGCCGCGCTCCAGGGACTGCATGAGCTGGCCGAGCTTCTGCATCTCGATGCGCGCGAGGTTCACCTCGACGGACTCCTCCCGCAGGCCCTCCGTCTCGACGGGCGCGCCGGTGGGCCGCAGGTCGTTCACCGGGATCCCCAGGGTGGCGCCCGTCTGCGAGATGTGGCTGATGAGCTGGACGGGCGATCCGCGGAGGCGGCCCTCCAGCGCCTGCCGCTCGGCGGCGCGCCGCCTGTAGCCCTCCGCGAGCTTGCCGATCTGCGACAGCACCTTCGTCTTCTGCTCGATGCGCGCCTCCCGCGCGGTCACCCCGGCGCCGATCTGGTGCACGGCGAGCCAGAGCGCGAAGAGCGCCACGGCGAACGCCGCGGCGGTCACCATCACGCGCTCGCGCGGCGAGAGCGTCCCGAGCCAGGCCTCCGCGTCGGCGCGCAGCTTGCGCAGGCGTTCCATCTAGCCCCTCCCCGCCGGCGGCTCGCGGCCCGTCTCGAGGCAGGTGAGCGACGCATCGATGGAGAACTCGAACTTCGAGTCCGTCGTGCGCCGGCGCGCGCCGCCCGAGCGCGCGTCCGCGAAGCACCGCGATCCCTTGAGCGCCCCGACGATCTTGTCCACGTTCTCGGCGTTCTCCGTGGTGCCCTGCAGGTGCAGCTTGTCCTTCGTGACCTCGATGCGCTCGAGGCGGAGCGGCACGTCCGGCGGCACCTTCTCGCTGAGCTCCGCGAAGAGATCCACGGCGGAGACGCGCGGCAGGGCCGCGCCCGAGGCGGAGCGCCCGCGCAGGATCGACTCCGCCTGCTCGAAGTCCGGATAGCACTTCCCGACGATCTTCTGCTGCGCGTCGCAGAGCGCCCGGTCGAGCGCGCCCTCCTGGCGCGAGAGCGCGATCACCTTCACCCCGGCGCCGACCACGGCGAGGAGGAGGATGAGCCCGGCGTACGCGCCGAGCCGGGCGAGCTTGCCCTTCACGTGCTCGAAGTCGCGGGTGAAGGCGAAGGCCCCGCGGCGCAGGTTCATGCGCGGCGCGCGCGAGCCCTGGTGGCCGCGCAGGGCCAGGGCCAGCGCCAGGGCCAGGCCCGGCGGGCGCGACCGTGCTGCGC
>DATDDC010000034.1:0-6236 GCA_036523995.1 Anaeromyxobacter sp. | reverse complement strand
TCGAGCGCGCGCGCGACATCCGCGGCGAGCGATTGCCACGCGGCGTAGTCCTGTTTGAACGCCTCGGTGCCGGGCGCCGAGCGGCTCCACTCGTGCTGCTCGGGCGTCCCCACCTCGCGCGCGAGCCGGACGAGGCCGCCGAGGAGCGCTCCCACCGCGCGCGCGGCGGCGGCCGTCCGCTCGTCGGCCCCGGCGATCCGTGCGTCCCGGACGCCGTCGCTTCGCAGCGCGGCGAGGGCGGCGAGGTTCGCCGAGACGCGCTCGCCCTCGGGCGCGGCGTCCTCGAGCGCGTGGAACTCCAGGACGGGCCGCTCGAGCGAGTTCACGGGCCCGTCGCCCACCCACCGCGCCAGCGACGCGCCGTCGGCGAGGAGGAACGCCGCGAGCTCGGTGGCGTCGCGCCAGCCGTGCCTCCGCAGGCCGGCGCTGGCGGGTTCGTCGAGGGCGCGCTGCGCGCGGGCGAGGTCGAGGGCGAGCGAATTCTGGAGACCCACGAGGAAGCAGGAGCGCGGGCCGAGCCAGAGGTAGGCGTGCGGGAAGACGCTCGCGAAGGTCCGAACGATGATGCGGAGATCCTCCGGCGTCACGTCGAGCGGGACCCACTGCGCCATGATCCCGTCCGGCGCCAGGCGATCGCGCGCGCTGCGGTAGTAGTCCTCGGAGTAGAAGACGGCATTCCCGGCGTGGCCGGAGCGGGACTTCCCGTCGGAGATGATGGCGTCCCAGGTGGCCGTGCTGCGACGCAGCCAGCTCACGCCGTCGTCGTTCACGATCCGCACGCGCGGGTCGTCGAGCACGCCCCCGTTGTGCTCCGCGAAGTGGCGCGCGCCCTCGATCACCGACGGGGACAGCTCGACGCAGACGACGCGCTCGACGCCGGGGTGCTTCGCCACCTCGCCGATGAGGATGCCGGTGCCGAGCCCGATGGAGAGGACGTTCCGGAGCGGCCGCGCTCCGATGAGGAAGGGCGCGTGGGCGAGGAACTGCTGCTTCCGGTCGACCCCCGTCGCGCTCTGCCCGATGGTGACGCCGTCCACCTTCATGAGGAGCTGGCGCCCGTCGTCGGCGCGGTGGAACACGCTCACCGTCGAGACGAGGCCCTCCCGGTAGTAGTGGAGCGGATCCCATGGCCCGCCCGCGCTCATGGGCAGCGGCGCGGGGTGCCACGTGCCGAGGAGCGCCGCGCAGGCCCACAGGCCGGCCAGGGCGGGGAGGGAGCGGAGGAGCGCGCGCGGGCGGTGCCAGTCCTCGCGCTCCGGCAGGAGGGCGCACCCGGCCGCGGCCAGGTTCGCGAGGACGAGGAGGGCGATGCCGCGCTGCACGCCGAAGGCGGGCAGGAGCACGAAGCCCCCCGCCAGCGCGCCCAGGATGTTGCCGAGCGTGTTCGCGCCGTAGACCTGGCCGAGCCGGCCGCCCAGCGTGTCCAGCTCCCGCGCCCAGATGCGGGCGGCGAGGGGGAACGTCGCCCCGATGAGCGTCGTGGGGACGATCATGACGAGGAAGCTGAGGGCGAACTGTCCGGCGGCCGCGCCCATCCAGCGGGAGCCGAGCGCCGCGGTCCAGCCCGGTCCGTCGGCGATGACGACGCGCACGAGCGGCAGGGTGGCGAGCGTCGTGGCCGCGATGGCGACCTCGAGCCACCCGAAGGCCCGCCGCGGGCTCCCCAGCCGGTCCACGAGGGGGCGCGCCAGCGCGCTGCCGAGCGCGATCCCCACGAGGAACGAGGAGAGCATCGTCACGAACGCGTACGTCGACGTGCCGAGGACGAGGACCAGCATCCGCGTCCAGAGGACCTCGAGCGAGAGCGAGGCGAACCCGGAGAGCGCCATCGCCCAGAGGAGCCATCTGCCCCTGCCGGTCGCGACCTCGGGCGCCGGCGCGCGGTCCGCGGCCGCGCGCCCGGTCGGGCCCGTCCTCCGCGAGAGGAGCACCGCCGCCGTCCCGACGGCGAGGTTCACGAGGACGGCGATCCAGAGCGTCGGGTGGAGCCCGAAGGCGCGGATGAGCGCGAAGCCGGCGGCGATGCTCCCCGCGACGGCGCCGGCGGTGTTGAGCGCGTAGAGGAAGGCGAGCGAGCGCCCGAGCTTTCCGATCCGGTCCACGAAGGCCCGCGTCATGGCCGGCAGCGTCGCCCCCATGAGGAAGGTCGGCGGGAGGACGACGGCCGAGGCGAGCCCGACGCGCAGGGCGAGGAGCACGAGGGAGTCCGGCTCGAAGCGCGACGCGGCCCAGGCGTGGGCCGGCTCGAGGGCGCGCACGAGCCAGGCGCCCAGCACCGCGGTCGCGCCGACCCCGATCTCGAGGAGGCCGTAGAGGCGGAGCGGGCGCTCCTCTCGATCCGCGAGGCGGCCGAGGGCCCAGCTCCCCAGGGCGAGCCCGCCCAGATACGTGGCCAGCACCGCGGTCGTGGCGTGCGCGGAGATGCCGAAGATCTCGTTGAGGAGGCGCGACCAGACGACCTGGTAGACGAGGCCCGCCGCGCCGGAGAGGAAGAACGCGGCAGTCGCGACGAGCTGTCGGCGTCGGGTCATCGGGTCATCGCATCGGGGGCGCGCGGGACGGTACAGGGCGCCGCGGCGATGCGTCAATTCGCGCCAGCGCGGCGCTTCGCCGCATCGGCGGGCGGCGCTCCACGCTCCGGGAGCGCCCGGCCCGTTGCGGCCGATGTAGGTGTCGGAGGCGGGTCCGGCCCAACCTTTCCCCTGCGTGTTTTCGGTGCGCGGCTAGAATGCCCGCCCCGGAGGTCGCTTCGAACATGATCGCCAGCCTCGCCGCGCTGCAGCTCGTCCTCCTCAGCCAGACGCCCCCTCCGCCGAAGGAGGCGCCTCCGGAGCCGCCCGCGCAGCCCGCGGCGCCCGCGGAGGCCGCTCCCAGGCGGGAGAACCCGCCCCTCCCGAAGAAGGCGGAGAAGCCGCGCGCCGCCGTCGCACCCGGACGGCCGCGCCAGCTCTCGCTCCTCTCCGGCGAGTCGCTCGGCGGGGGCTCCGCGTCCCTCGGCTGGGCGGGCTGGTCCTCCTTCGGGATCATGTACGGGCAGGGGGTCACGGCGGACGACGACCTCGCTGCGCTCGGCGACTTCGACTGGGCGAAGACGGAGCTTCGCCTGGGCGGCCTCTACCGGCACGCGCTCGGGAAGGCGGGCGACCTCGACGTGGCGGGCCGCTTCTCGGCGGCGTGGTACCGGGACATGGGCGCGACGTACGTCGACGACAAGAACCACGCCGACCTCGGCCTCGAGCTCACGCCGGGCGTGTCCGCCTCCATGCGCACGAGCGGCGGCGTCTTCTCCGGGATGGTCGAGGCCCCGCTCACCATCACGTTCAAGTACGGGAAGGGCCTCCTCTTCGCGCCGCGCCTCTCGGTCGCGTACGAGGCGTTCCTCTACACGGACTTCACCGTGGGTGCTCGGCTCGGCCTCGGCTACCGGGCGGGCTCGGGCGACGCTCCGCTCAAGGATGGCCACGCTGAGCTGCTCTTCGTGCTCATGGCGGGGTACCAGCTCCTGTGATCCCGGGGTGAAGCCGGGGCCGGCCCGCGCTCACCACCGGGCGGCGCAGGCCACGACCTGGACGCCGGGCATCGCGGCCGCCAGCGGATCGGGCTTCGGCCGCTCGGCCGCCGGCTTCTCGCAGGCGCCGTCCACGCGCCGCAGCGCCTCTCGCATCTCCGGGGCGGAGATGGCCGCGGTGACGCGCTCGGGCACCTCTCGGCCGCGCGGATCGATGAACACCACCGTGGGCATCCCCACGATGCCGTACTTCTCCGAAGCCTTCTGGAACGCGTCCGAGCCTTCCGTGCCGTCGAGCTTCAGGGTGACGAAGCGGCTCGCCTCCGCGCGCACGCCCGGGTCGGCCCACGCGATCTTGTCGAGCTCCTTGCAGGCGGTGCACCAGTCCGCCCAGAAGTCGATGATGACGGGCCGCCCCTCCTTCTTCGCGAGGGCGAGCGCCGCCGCCTCGTCGCCGAGCCAGGCGAGGCCCTCGCCCGCGCTGCTCCGCTCGCGCGCGGCCGACGCGCCGGAGCCGTAGACGATCCCACCGACGAGGAGGGCGATCCCGAGCGCCTTCGCGGCGCGCTCGAGCGCCGGACCCCCGAAGCTCGCGTGCAGCGCGCCCACGAGGACCCCGGCGGCCGCCGCGGCCGCAGCCGCGATCACCGCCGCGCGGGCCGCGCTGAAGACCTGCTTCACCGCAGGGAAGGCGCCGGCGAGGAGGATCCCGGCGGCCGCGAGGAGCGCCACGCCGAAGACGGACTTCACCGTCTCCATCCAGCGGCCGCTCTTCGGGAGCGAGATGGAGAACGCGCCGATGGCGAAGAAGAGGACGCCCATGCCGAGCGCGTAGACGAACATGATGGCGAAGCCGAAGGGGACCGAGCCCTTGGCCGCGACGTAGGTGAGCGCCGCCCCGAGGACCGGCCCCGTGCACGGCGCGGCGATGATGCCGGAGACGAGCCCCATGGCGAACGCGCCGGCCTTCCCCGCGCCGCCCACGCTGTTGAGGCGCGCCTGCCAGGAGAAGGGGAGGCGGATCTCGAAGGCGCCGAACATCGAGGCCGCCATGGCCGCGAGCACGAGCGCCACGAACCCGATCACCCACGGGTCTTGCATGACGCTGCCGAACGCCTTGCCGGTGAGCGCCGCGCCGACCCCAAGCGCCGAATACATGGATGCGATGCCGAGCACGTACAGCCCCGACAGCACCATCGCCTCGCGGCGCGTGCCCGCGTTCCGGGCACCGAAGATGGACACCGTGATCGGGATGAGCGGGTACACGCACGGCGTGAGGCTCGTGGCGATGCCGCCGACGAAGGCCACGCCGAACGCGAGGGCCGACCCCTGGGCGAGGAGGGCCCCCAGGCGCAGATCGCTCGACGCCCCGGTCGGGCCCAAGGAGAGGAGACCCGGAAGGTACAAAATTCCCAGGAAAGCCGCGGCGGCGAACAGGATCCGGGTGGCGATGCGCATCGTCGTAAACGGGCCCTCAGTTAAATTCATGTGTGGCGCCCGTGACTTGCCGCGTGGAGGCGCTTGACCGGGTGCTCGATTTCCTTATACTCGACTCCGGCCGTCCACGTTTGCCTGCCGGGGAGGGGCCCCCGCTATCGGCCCCCCGTCATCATAAGAGGGTTTCAAGCCCGATGAAGATTCCCATCTACCTCGATTACCACGCCACGACCCCCGTCGATCGCCGCGTGCTCGAGGCCATGCTCCCATCCCTTTCGGAGGACTTCGGGAACGCCGCCTCGAAGAGCCACGTCTTCGGCTGGCGGGCGGAGGAGGCGGTCGAGGCGGCGAGGGAGCAGGTGGCGAAGCTCATCGGCGCCTCGCCGAAGGAGATCGTCTGGACGAGCGGGGCGACCGAGTCCGACAACCTCGCCATCAAGGGGGCGGCCCAGTTCTACCAGGAGAAGGGCAAGCACCTCGTCACGGTGAAGACCGAGCACAAGGCCGTGCTCGACTCGATGCACGCGCTCGAGCGGCAGGGCTTCGAGGTCACTTTCCTCGACGTGGAGGAGGACGGCCGGCTCGATCCGGCGCGGCTGCGGGCCGCGCTGCGCGAGGACACCATCCTCGTCTCGGTGATGCACGCGAACAACGAGACGGGCGTCGTCCACCCCATCGAGGAGATCGGGAAGATCACGCGCGAGGCGGGAGTCGCCTTCCACTGCGACGCGGTGCAGTCGGCCGGCAAGATCCCCTTCGACGTCGACGCCGCGAACGTGGACCTCGCCTCCCTGTCGGCCCACAAGATGTACGGCCCGAAGGGCATGGGCGCGCTCTACGTGCGGCGGAAGCCCCGCGTCCGCCTCGTCGCGCAGATGGACGGCGGCGGGCACGAGCGCGGCTTCCGCTCGGGGACGCTCAACGTCCCGGGCATCGTGGGCTTCGGCAAGGCCGCGGAGCTCGCCCTCGCCGAGCGAGACGCCGAGGCCGCGCGCGTGCAGGCGCTGCGCGAGAGGCTCCGCAAGGGCCTCCTCGCGCAGCTCGACCTCGTCACGGTGAACGGAAGCCTCGAGCACCGGCTCCCCGGAAACCTGAACGCCTCCTTCGCCTACGTCGAGGGCGAGGCGCTCATGATGGCCATCAAGGACGTGGCGGTCTCCTCGGGGTCCGCCTGCACCTCCGCCTCGCTCGAGCCGTCGTACGTCCTCCGCGCGATGGGGGTCTCCGAGGACCTCGCGCACTCCTCGATCCGCTTCGGGCTCGGGCGGTTCACCACCCAGGAGGAGATCGA
>DATDDC010000033.1:0-8447 GCA_036523995.1 Anaeromyxobacter sp. | reverse complement strand
GAGCTGCGCGTGCGCACGGAGGGGGAGCGCGCGTCCGTCTCGATCGACGCGGCGGGCGAGCCCCTCTTCCGCCGCGGCTGGCGCGGCCGCGTGGGCGCGGCGCCGCTCCGGGAGTCGATCGCGGCCGCGATGCTCCTCGCCTGCGGGTTCGGCGGCGAGCGCCCGTTCCTCGATCCCATGTGCGGATCGGGGACGATCGCCATCGAGGCGGCGCTCCTGGCGGCGCGGCGGGCCCCCGGGCTCGGGCGCTCCTTCGCTTTCGAGGAGCTGCCGGGCCACGCCGCGGCGCGCACCCGGGCCATCCGCGCCGAGCTCGCGCGGCGCGCGCGGCCCATCGGCGTGCCCATCCATGCATCCGACCGGAACGCCGGCGCGCTGCGGCTCGCCCGGAAGAACGCCGCGGCCGCAGGGGTGGACGAGGCGATCCGCTTCGCGCGGGAGGACGCCGCGAGGGTGGAGCCTCCGCCTGGGCGGGGGCTCTGCGCCGTGAACCCGCCCTGGGGCCTCCGCCTCGACGAGGGCACGGCGGAGGCGTGGCGCGCGCTCGCGGCGCTCCTCCCCCGGCTCGGCGGCTGGGAGGTCGCCGTGCTCGGGCCCCAGCGCGGCGCCGAGCGCCTCCTTCCCGTGCCGGCGGCCTCGGCCACGCCCGTCCTCGTCGGCGGCCGCGCCTGTCGCCTGCTCCGCTGGCGCCCCACCTGACGGGAGGGAGGGCGGACCGCGCACCGCCGGGGAGCCGCTCCCCACCCCGATCGAGCGCCCGGCCTGCCCGCGCTCTCCTCCGCACATTGTCGTGGAATGTGGCCACGGTTTCTCGCGCGCCTGATGAGGTGCCGTCGCTCCGGGGAGGGGGGCTTCCTCGTGCCGCGCCGGAAGCGCGCCGGGCTGCCCAAGATCACCGTCCGGCAGGTCGGCCACCGCTTCGAGAAGCTGGTCGCCCTCCGCGACGTGAACATCGAGGTCCACGCGGGCGAGTTCGTCTGCCTGGTCGGCCCCTCGGGCTGCGGGAAGACGACCCTGCTCTACGCCCTCGCCGGGCACCTCGAGCCGAGCGGCGGCCGCATCTCCGTCGACGGCGTCGACGTGAAGGGGCCCGGGCCGGACCGGCTCCTCGTCTTCCAGGAGCCCGCGCTGTTCCCCTGGCTCACCGTGCGCCAGAACCTCGTCTTCCCGCTCCGGGCCCACGGCTACTCGCGCCAGGAGGCGGAGGCGCGCGCCCGATCGCTCATCCCGCTCGTCCACCTCGAGGGGTTCGTGGACGCGCTCCCGCACCAGCTCTCCGGCGGCATGCGCATGCGCGTGCAGCTGGGACGGGCGCTCGCGCTCGATCCGGCCGTCCTGCTCATGGACGAGCCCTTCGCCGCGCTCGACGCGCAGACCCGCAGCCACATGCACCAGCTCCTCCAGGGCATCTGGCTGCGCGACCGGAAGACGGTGGTCTTCGTCACCCACGACGTCCGCGAGGCGCTCCTCCTCGGCGACCGCGTGGTGGTCATGGCCGCGCGACCGGGACGCGTGCTCCAGGACCTGGAGGTGAGGCTCCCGCGGCCGCGCGATCCGGACGACGAGGCGCTCGTGGAGATGTCGCGGCGGATCCGGGACGAGCTGCGCCAGGCGGAGGAGGCGGGCGCCCCCGCCCCGGCGGCGCAGGAAGGGGACGAGCATGAACCCGTGGCTCCGGAGGGCCCTGGTCCTATCCGGCCCGCTCCTGGCGTGGGAGCTCCTCTCTAGGCTCGGGCCGTGGCCGCGCTGGCTCTTCCCCGATCCCATCGCGGTCGGGCGAAGCCTCGCGGCGATGCTCGCCGACGGGCGGCTCCTGGCCGCGGTGCTGCGCTCGCTCTCGCGGCTCGTGCAGGGCTACGCCCTCTCCGTCGCCATCGGCGTGCCCCTCGGGATCGCCATGGCGCGGAGCGCGATCGTGAACGCGTCCGTCCGCCCCGTCGTGCTCGGCCTCCAGGCCCTCCCGTCGATCTGCTGGCTGCCGCTCGCCCTCCTGTGGTTCGGCCTCTCGGAGGCCGCCATCCTCTTCGTCGTCCTCATGGGATCCTTGCTCGCCGTCGCCATCTCCGCGGACGATGCCGTGGCGGGCGTCGATCCCGTCCTCGTGCGCGCAGCGGGGACGCTCGGCATCCGGGGGATGCGCTTCCACCTCGGCGTCCTGCTTCCGGCCGCGCTCCCCGGCGTCCTCACGGGCCTGAAGCTCGGCTGGAGCTTCGCCTGGCGCGCGCTCATGGCGGGCGAGCTGCTCTTCGTCGCGGGCGGGCTCGGCCAGCTCCTCCAGGCCGGGCGCGAGCTGCTCGACGCGGCGCAGGTGATGGGGGTGATGCTGGCCATCGTCGCGGTGGGCGTGGCGGTCGATCAGGGGCTGTTCCGGTTCCTCGAGCTCCGCCTGCGCCGGCGCTGGGGGCTCACCGAGGCCGCCGCGTGAGCGGAGGGCCCGCGATGCCGATGCGGGTGACGCGAGCGGCGAGGCTCCTCGGCGCCGTCCTCGCGGCCGCCCTCGCCTTCGCCTGCCTCGCCTCCTGCCGGGGACGCCGCGCCGACCGGAGGCCGTTCCGGCTCGGCTTCTTCCCGAACGTGACGCACGCGCAGGCGCTCGTGGGCGCGGACGACGGCACCTTCGCGAAGGCGCTCGGGGGCGACCTCGAGACGCGCACGTTCAACGCGGGGCCTGCCGCGATGGAGGCGCTGCTCGCCGGCGATCTCGACGCCACCTACGTCGGCGCCGGGCCCGCCGTGATCGCCTTCCTCAGGACGGAGGGGCAGGCGCTGCGCGTCGTCGCGGGCGCGGCCTCCGGGGGATCGGTCCTCGTCGTCCGCGACGCGGAGAAGCCCCAGGACCTCGCCGGCAAGCGGGTCGGCTCGCCTCAGCTCGGGAACACCCAGGACGTCGCGCTCCGCACGTGGCTGCGCGCGAATGGCCTCGCCGACCGGGGCGGACCGCGCGGCGTCGAGGTGACGCCGCTCGCGAGCTCCGACATCCTGCAGATGTTCTCCCGCGGCCATCTCGCGGGGGCGTGGGTGGCCGAGCCCTGGGGCGCACGGCTCGTCGCGGAGGGCGGGGGCAGGATCCTCGTCGACGAGCGGACGCTCTGGCCGGGCGGCAAGTTCCCGACGACGGTGCTCGTCGTGTCGGCGCGTGCGCTCGAGCGCCGCCGCGCCCAGGTGACGGCCCTCCTCCGCGCGCACGTCGAGCTGACCCGCAGGTGGCTCGACGACCCTGCACGCTTCGCCGTTCTCGCGAACGAGGGCTACGCGCGCAGGACCGGGAAGAAGCTCGAGGGCCCCGTCCTCGAGGACGCCTTCTCGCGCCTGGAGCCTGCGAGCGCTCCGCTGCGCGGGGCGCTCGAGCAGATGGCCCGCCAGGCGCAGGCGCTGGGCTTCGCCCCCGCCGGAGACGTGTCGGCGATCGTCGACGACTCGCTGCTCGCGGAGGTCGCGCTGCGCGACGGCTCGCTCAGCCCCTCGGAGCCGAGCAGGGCGCCGCCGGCGCCCTCGCGGCACGCAGTGCGTGGTGGCGCGCCATCACGGGCTGCGCCGGCGCCTTCGCCGCCGCGGCGGCGGGCACGCCCGAAGCCTTCTCCGTGGGCTCCGCAGGCTCCGGAGCGCCGAGCTGCGGGAGGAACGCGCCCGCGTGGAGCGCGAAGGCGACGAGGACGGCGGCGGCGAAGCCGGCGAGCGCGCGGTCCTTCGACGATCGGACCGAGGCGAAGAGGGCGGGGCGCGGGGGGGTCGGTGGGGTCATGGCTTCCTCCGTTCGATCCGGAGGGGCCCGCTCGCCGGCGGATGTGACCGGATCCATCCTCGGGCGCTAATACTCGTGAATCCAGGCTGTTACGAAGACCGCCCGACAGGCCCTACAGGAGGCCCTGCTCCTTCGCGAGCTTCCCGAGCTTCTCCTTCACGCGCTCGAAGCGCTTGCGGACCGCCTGCGAGTCGACCGGGTCGCCCTCCGACGTGAGGATCTCGGCGACCTCGCTCCACGACATCTCGCGGTCGAGTCGGAGGATGAGGAGCGTCCTCTCGTCCGGGTCGAGCGACTCGCGGAGCCGCTCCAGGCGGTCGCGCGGCTTCGTGGCGAGGCGGGACTCCGGGCTCGTGATCGACGCGGCGATGCGCGAGGCCATCGTCGTGCGCATCCGCTCGCGGCGGCGGCGCCACGCCTCGCGCCGGAGGCGGGCCGCGGCGTGGTGCGCGATCCGGTACGAGGCCGCTCGCAGGCTGCCCCCCCGGAACCCGGGCAGCCAGTTCCAGAGGTCCTCGGCGGCCCTCTGGAAGACGTCCCGCGCGTCGTCGGGATCCCCCAGCGCGTTCTCCAGGTAGCCGATCACCTCGGACCCGTACGCCTTCAGGACGAGCGTCACGGCCGACTTCACGTCGCCGCGCGAGAGAAGCTCCATCACCTTCTCTTCGAGGGTCAAAGGGGCCTCCCCGGGGCCGGATCTTAGCCCTTGCCGCGCTGCCGGCTCAAAGAACGGCCTCCCGGGCCGGCGCCCGCCTCCACGCGAAGGGCGTTGCCGCCCGGGACCGTCACTCGAACGTTGCATGCAGGCCCGCGGCCCGACACCCCGCGGGAGGATGCTCCGGGGGCCGATGAGCGGCGATCGGGACGACATCGAGCTGAATGCGGACGATGCGAGCATCGCGATCGACCCCGTCACCTCGACGGTGGTCGTCCGCGCCGGCAGGTTCCGGCGCATCCTCTCGCTCGACGAGGCGGCCCTGCTCTTCTTCCGGCGCTTCCACGCGCCCTGGCGCACGGCCATCGCCCGCACCTTCACGCAGATGGGCGATGCGAAGAGCTGGACCATCGCGGGCCTCGCCTGCCTCGCCACCTTCACCCCGCGGGGCGTCCACCTCGGCCTGCGCCTCGCCGCCGCGACCGGGATCTCGACCCTCCTGTCGCAGGCGCTGAAGCGCAGCCTCACGCGCGCCCGGCCCGACACGGCCATCGCAGGCTTCGAGGCGCTCGCGGCGAACCCGGATCGCTTCTCCTTCCCCTCCGGGCACACGGCCGCCGCGTTCGGCGTGGCCGTGGCGTTCGCGGGCGAGCCGCACGGGCTCGGGCCCGGCGCCCTGCTCTTCGCCGTCGGGGTCGCCCTCTCGCGCGTCTACCTCGGCGCGCACTACCCGCTCGACGTCGTGGCGGGCGGGGCCATCGGCGTGCTCGCCGGGCTCGCCGCGCGCCTGCTCGTTTCCTGAAGCTCCTCCGCCCGCCCGCGCGCTGCTGGCCTCCGGGCGCCGCTCTCCTCAGCTCTCGCCGGTGGTGGCGTCCGGCGCCCGCGACCTCGGGTGCCGGACGTCCTTGCCGCGCACCATGTAGACGACCATCTCCCCGAGGTTCACGGCGTGATCGGCGAAGCGCTCGAGGTGCTTCGCCGCGAACATGACGGCGGTCGCCCGCCGGATGGAGCGCGGGTCCTCCATCATGCGCGTGAGCATGTCGTTGAAGATCTTGAGGTAGAGCGCGTCGATGAGCTCGTCGCCGTGCATGACCTCGTCGGCCTTGGCGACGTCGCCGGTCACGAACGCGTCGAGCGCCTTCTCGAGCTGCGCCTCGGCCAGGGCGGCGATCTTGGAGAGGTCGTGCATGGGCCCGAGCGGCGGCGCCTGGTTCAGGTCGAGGGCGCGCTCCGCCACGTTCACGGCGAGGTCGCCCATTCGCTCGAGGTCGACCACGATCTTGAGGGCGGTGGTGATGAAGCGGAGATCCGAGGCGGCCGGTTGCCGGAGCGCCAGGATGCGGCGGCACAGGCCGTCGATGTCCACCTCCATGCGGTTGATCTCGCGATCCCCCGCCTTCGCCGCCTCCGCCGCCGCGGAGTCCCGCTCCGCGATGGCGCGGACGCTCGTGGCCATGGCCCGCTCCACGAGGCCGCCCATCTCGAGGAGCTTCTCGCGGAGGCCCCTCAGCTCCGCCTCGTACGTCTTGTCGGTGTGGGTCGTCATGCGTCGGCCTATCCGAACTTCCCGGTGACGTAGTCCTCGGTGCGCTGCTGCCGCGGGTTCGTGAAGATCTGCTCGGTGGCGCCCACCTCGACGAGCTCGCCCATGTAGAAGAACGCGGTGCGGTCGGAGACGCGCGCCGCCTGCTGCATGTTGTGCGTCACGATCACGATGGTGTACTTCGCCTTGAGCTCGTGGATGAGGTCCTCGACCTTGGCGGTGGCGATGGGATCGAGGGCGCTCGCCGGCTCGTCCATGAGCAGCACCTCGGGCTCCACCGCGAGGGCCCGGGCGATGCAGAGCCGCTGCTGCTGGCCGCCCGAGAGCGAGAGCGCCGAGGCCGAGAGCCGGTCCTTCACCTCGTCCCAGAGCGCCGCCTGGCGCAGGCACCGCTCCACCTTGGCCGCGTGATCTCCCCCGATGCGGTTCAGGCGGAGCCCCGCCGCCACGTTGTCGAAGATCGACATGGTGGGGAACGGGTTCGGCCGCTGGAACACCATGCCGACGCGGCGGCGCAGGTGGACCGGATCGACGTCGCCGCCGTGCACGTCCTCCGAGTCGAGCCGGATGGTGCCCTCGACGCGCGCCCCAGGCGTGAGCTCGTGCATGCGGTTGAGGCAGCGCAGGAACGTGGACTTGCCGCAGCCGGAGGGCCCGATGACCGCGGTGACCGACAGCTCCGGGATGACCATGGAGACGTCGTGGAGGACGTGCGCGCTGCGGAAGTAGGCGTTCACGCGCTCGGCGACCATCTTGGGGCTCGCCGTCCTGATCGCTCCCGGCTTCGGCTTCGCCTCGGCGGCGGGGAGAGCTGGCTGGGCGCTCCGGCGGGGAGGCTCGGCGCGGGGGATTCCTTCCATGGCCTCTCGCTCCACGGTCGTCGTGATGGCGGTCATCGCTGCTCCCGGAGCCGGCTTCGCGTCAGCAGCCGCGCGAGGAGGTTCAAGGACCCGACGAGGAGGAGCAGCACCAGGGCCGCGGTCCAGGCCTTCTGGTGCCAGTCCTCGTACGGGCTGATGGCGTAGTTGAAGATCTGCACGGTCAAGGAGGAGGTGGGCTGATCTGCCCGGAAGTTCCAGTACTGGTTGTTGAGCGCGGTGAAGAGGAGCGGCGCCGTCTCCCCGGCCGCGCGCGCCACGGACAGGAGGATCGCGGTGACGATCCCGCCGAGGGCCGTCCGGAGCACGATGCGCAGGCTCGTCTTCCACTGCGGCACGCCGAGCGCCAGCGACGCCTCGCGGAGCGTCCCCGGCACGAGCCGGACGAGCTCCTCCGTGGCGCGGGCGAGGGTCGGGACCATGAGCAGGGCCAGCGCGAACGCGCCCGCGAGCGCGGAGAAGCGCCTCATCGGGACGACGATGAGCCCGTAGGCGACGATGCCGATCACGATCGACGGCACGCCAGCGAGGACGTCGGTGGTGAAGCGGATCGCGTGCCCGACCCGGCCGTCGCCGCGCTCGGCGAGGAACACGCCCGCCCCGATGCCGAAGGGGAGCCCGAAGGCGCAGGCGAGGCCGACGAGGTAGAGGGTGCCCGCGAGCGCGTTGCCGATGCCGCCCCCGGGCTCGCCCACGGGCGTGGGGAGGTGGGTGAAGAAGGTGAAGGAGAGCCCCGCGGCGCCCCTCGATACGACGAGCCACAGGAGGGAGCCCAGCGGGATGAGCGCGGCCAGCACCGCCGACCCGGCGAGGACCGTCATGCCGACGTTCACGGCGCGCCTGCGGGCGAGCGCGCTCATGCCGCCCTCCCGCGCCCGCTCTTCACCACGCCGACGAGGACCCGCGCCGCCGCGTTCAGGGTGATGGTGATGCCGAACAGGACGAGCGCGAGGCCGGCGAGCGCCCCGACGTGGACGGGTCCCGTCGCCTCGGAGAACTCGTTCGCGATGATGGAGGGCAGCGAGTACCCGGCCGCGAAGAGCGAGGCGTGGATCTCGGGCGAGTTCCCGATCACCATGGTCACCGCCTGCTTGCCGGCGGCGGCGAGGCTCTTCGCCTGCTCGACGAGAAGCTGGGTGCGCTCCGGCAGGCTGGTGCCGTACCTGGTGGCCAGGTAGGTGTCGAGGGACTGGCGCAGCTCCCCCTCCCGGATCACGCCGAGGAGGGTCTGGTCGCCGCGGGTCTTGTCGCGGAGCCTGTCGGCGAACGTGCGCACCCACTCCTGCCGGTAGCGGTCGGACTCCTCCGCGGTGGCGGCCTCGCCGGCGAGGCGCTTGGCCTCCGGGTGCAGGACGGCCTCCACCGAGGGTTGCATCATCCGCCACGCCTCCTGGCCGTCCGGGTGGCCGCGCAGCCACCGGATCGTCTCGGCGACCGCGTCCTCCCCCTCCCCGTGGGCGGCCATCATCTCGGCGAAGAAGCGGATCTCCGGCGCGCCGGCCAATTGGCGGAGCTCGCCCCGCCACGCCTGGGAATAGCCCGGCATGCCCTTGCGGACCTTCATCGGCTTCGGCGCCCGGTCGAACAGGTGGCGGGTGTAGGCGACCATCACCTCGTCGGGGACCT
>DATDDC010000032.1:0-3104 GCA_036523995.1 Anaeromyxobacter sp. | reverse complement strand
CCTCCTCGGACGTCGGAGCAGCGTCCACCTCCCCCGCCTCCTCCGGCGCGGCCTCGGGCTCGAGGGTCGCCTCCGGCGCGGCCTCGGGCTCGGGCGCCTCCCCGGGGCCCGGCCCCGCCTGCTCCGGCGCGCGGTCGAGCGGCGCCACGATGTCGATGGGGCGGCTCTCGCCCTCGCGGTAGAGCCGCCCGAGCATGCCGTCCGTCAGGAGGACGAACACGTCCTGCTCCGCCGAGAGCTCGAACCGGAACTCGTTACTCCCCTCGTTCCCGAGCTCCGCGCGGTAGCGAGTCCAGAGCGCGATCGCGTGCGGCTTCGCCCCCCGGAGCACGGCGGGCGGGCTCGAGCGGGCGATGGCGTTCCGGCGCATGCTCTCCACGGTGAGCGGCAGCTCCTTCAGGACCACCTCGCCCTTCGGCAGATCGACGGTGGTGCGGCACGGGCCCGGGACGGCCTGGAGCGGCCAACCGCGGTCGTCCTCGAGCCGGCAGCGCAGCTGCGCGCCGAGCGCTGCGCCGGAGATCTCGAAGCGCCCGGCCTGCGGTGCGGCGAGCCGCTGGACGACGAGCTCGTTCGGCTCCACGGCGAAGAACCGCTCCCCGTCGGCCTCGAGCGGGGGCAGCTCGCGCGCGGGGCGGCGTCCGAGCACCACGCCGGCGCGCCCGCGGCTGGGAGCCTCGGCGCGGACGGACACGAGGTAGCGGCCGGGCCGGAGGTACGCCGAGACGAGGCAGTTGCGGCCGCGCCCTCCCCCGCGATCGCTCGCGAGCCGCGCCAGCGCCGGGGTGCGGAGCGCACAGGCCGTCGCGAGGAGGCCCTCGGTCCCGACGTCGTACAGCCCCGGCTCGGCGACGTCGAAGACGAGCGCGCGCTCCTGGCCCGGCTCGAAGTCGAGCCGCGCCGGTACGTCGAGACCGAGGCGCGGCAGCTCCGAGACGGCCGGGCGGTGCGGCGCTGCGATGCGCGGCGGGCCCGGCACGGGCGGGCGGCCGATCCAGGCGACGAGCGGAGCGTCGGGCTTCGCCGCGAGGACGAGCTCGTCCTCGCCGGCTCCCGTGAGCCAGCAGGCGCCGTCGCGCCATTCTCCCGCTCCGGCGATGGCGAGGTGGCACCCCGCGGGAGGCGCGCCGATCGAGGCGACGCGCAGCGATCCGCGTGCGTCGACGGGCAGCCGGAAGATCTCGCCCGCGGGGACCTCGACCGGCAGCGGCGGGTCGAGGGCGGCGGGAAGCCGCCGCGCGACGACGCCGCGGACCTGCACGGCCCCGCGGCGGCTCGCCAGGAGGGCGTAGCGCCACCCATCGGCGATCCGGGCTCGGAAGCTGCACCCGCTGCGCGCACCCGAGTCGGGCAGCGCCGTGCCGCTCCCCCTCTCCGCGACGCGGACGCGCTCCACGCCCTCGCCTCCGCCGCGGAGCCGCAGCTCGTAGAGCCCGCCGGGCAGCCGCCGCGAGATCCCGCACCGGCCGGACTCGTCCTCGTCGAGCTTCTCGGCGGAGTCGCCCTGCAGCCGGTACAGGACGCACGACGACCGCCGCTCTCCGCCCGTCGAGATGGCGACCTCGATCGGCAGGAGCGTCCGGGCCTCGGCCTCGAACCAGATCGATGCCTCGCGGGCGTAGTTGAAGGCGCGCTGCAGGGGACGCCCTGCCGCCACGGTGGGGACATCCCACGCCACGATCTCCCGAGGGCCGCCGCGCTCGGGCCGCCGCTCGAGGGCGCAGCCCAGCGGCGCCGCGTCGGGGTCGGCGGGCACGTCGTGAACGCCGAGGACGTACTCGCCCGGCGCGAGCGGCTCGAGGGCGAGGCGCTCCGTCGTCTCGCGGTACTCCCCGTCCACGAAACCCGCGAGCGCGCTGCGCGGAGCCCAGCGCACGAGGACCGCCGTCCCGGGCGGGCCGCGCAGGAGCAGGGCGTGGCGGGAGGCGCGGGACGTGCGCGCGGCGCACTCCGGGACGACGGCGCGCGCCTCGATGGTGCACCCGCCCTCCTCCCGCGACATGCGCGAGCCCGAATCGCCGAGCTCGTGCAGCGAGAGCCGCACCCGGCCGCGGGCCTCGCCCTCGAGGGCTGCCACGGCCGTGGCCGCGCTCGCCTCGAGCGAGAAGGCAACGACGCCCGAGGCGGGGAGGATCGCGCGCAGCGCCCGCTCCGCAGGGGCGAAGCCGTGCTCCACGGTGAGGAGGTCCGACTCCGCCCCGCTCGTGAACCGCTTCGGCGAGGTGCCGTAGGCGGTCACGAGGTAATCTCCCGGCTCGAGGACCGCCTCGATCCACCATTCGTGGATCGGCTGGCCGGGGACCGGAGCCGCCTCGAGGTGCAGGGGCGCGAGGTCCTCGCGCCATTCGCCCGCGCGCCACACGTGGACGGCGCCGGCGGTGCGCCCGGCGATGCGCACCGTGATGGCCTCGCGTCGCTCGAGGCGGATCCAGAAGGACGCCTGCTTCCCGTCCGGCAGCGGCTGCTCCATGGGCCGGCCCCGCTCGAGCAGCGGCGGCGGCGCGTTCAGCTCGGGGAGATCGGTCGCCGCGACGGTGACCTGGCCCGTCCCCTTCCCCGGGGAATCGAGGAGCAGCTCGTAGGGACCGGCGTCGAGGAGGAGGTCGAGCGCGCAGTCGTGCGCGCCGACCGCGCCGGAGGACGCGAAGGGTCCGCGGAGCTGGTCCACGATGGTGCACGCGGTCCCGCCCCCGCCTCGCGTCGCGACCCGCACCATGCCGGGGCGCGCGACGGTGAGGAGCGCGGACCGCCTTCCGCTCGCCGGGACCTGCGGCGGCGAGACCGTTGCCGTGGCGGTGAGCGCGGCGACCGCGGCCAGAGCGAGCATCGCTACCCCTCCTCGTCGGCTCCCGCTCCTTCGAGCAAGGCGCGGGCCAGGCGAGAAATCCCTCGGGCGGCCGCGACTTGAGCGGTGAGGGTGTTTCCCCGCCCACACCGGGAGATGCGTCCGGAGACCCACGCCGGCGTGGCGACGCGCGGAGCGCTCGCGGAGCGGAATGCCGCCGGCGCGCGCATCGCGTCCAGGTCGCCCTTGCCCCCGGCGACGCCGCCCGGGCCGGCGGCGCGCCTTGCGGTCCGAGACCCGTCGCGTTACCGCCCTGCGG
>DATDDC010000031.1:0-6069 GCA_036523995.1 Anaeromyxobacter sp. | reverse complement strand
TGAAGTCAGGGCTAAATGAAATCAACTGGTTATTCCAAAAATGCTTTTTGCTTGATAATTGCATTCGTTCAGATCACTCAGCCACAGTTTCTTCATTGTCTACTTCAAGCCAAATGTTGTACTAGGCTGTCAGGTTCAAGTGATGAATGAGACAGTTCAGTTAAGTTCAGTCCTCAGTCGTGTCCAACTCTTTGTGACCCCATGAATCGCAGCACGTCAGGCCTCCCTGTCCATCACCAACTCCCAGAGTTCACCCAGACTCACATCATCCTTCCCGCACCGGCCGCGAGCGCAATGAAGCGCCGCCGGGCGGCGCCGTCTCGCGCGAGGGCGCCCGCGAACGCCTCGGCGTGCGCGCGCGCCCGGGGACGCTTCTCGCCGCGCACGGTCATGCAGAGCTGCTCCGCCTCGAGGAGGCAGGCCGCGCCCCTGGCGCCGAGGTGCTGGGCGAGCGCGTCGGCGATGGCGCCGGCGAGGTCCTCCTGGAGCACGAGCCGGTGGGCGAGCGCGTCGACGAGGCGCACGATCTGCCCGAACCCCACCACCTTCCCGCCCGGCAGGTAGGCGACGTGGGCGAGCCCGCGCGACGGCAGGAGGTGGTGCGGGCACACCGAGTGGTAGTCGATGCCGGTCACCGCCACGAGGTCCCGGCTCCGGCTCGGGATGGCCTCGGCCAGGATCTCGGCCGGATCCCTGCCGTAGCCGTCGACGAGGTCCGAGAGCCAGGCCTCCGCCACGCGGCGGGGCGAGTCGGCGAGGTCCGCCGAGGCGCGCACCTCCGGCGGCAGGCCGAGCGCGTCGAGGAACCTTCCCACCGCCTCCGCGGCGAGCGAGGGAGAGGCCCGCTCGACGGGCTCCGGGCCGGCCCTGCGCCGCGCGGCGCGCAGGGGCCTAACGGCCACCGGGCCCCCGGTACGTGACGCACGAGTCCGGGATCTCGTAGAGCCGTACCTCGCAGAGGCCGGGGAGGCTCGCCTCGAGCGACTCCCAGATCCAGCGGGCGATGTTCTCCGCGGTCGGGTTCTCGAGGACGTCGTTCAGGTTCCGGTGGTCGACGCGCGCGAGCACGAGCTCCTGCACCACGCGCTTCACCTCGCCGAAGTCGGCGATCATGCCGCTCTTCGGATCGACGTCGCCCTCCAGGCCGACGAAGAACCGGTAGTTGTGGCCGTGGAGCCGGAAGCAGGGGCCTTCGTACCGCGGGAGACGGTGCGCCGCCGCGAACTGGAACTCCACGTCGAGGCGCATCCGGCGGACGTCGAGATAGTCGGTGGCTGCCATGCCACCGTTTATAGCCCTACCGCGTCAGGGATGCGCGGCCTGGCGACCGGCGCAGGCGGAGGAGCAGTACGTCCGGTGGCCGCTCGTGATCCCGCGGCCGAGCACCTTGTCCCCGCAGGTCGAGCACGCCGGGGCGGCCTGCACCACCGCACAGCCGAAGGAGCAGAACACCGACTCGCGTCCCCGGTATCGCAGGCCGACCGGGTGGGGACCGAGCTCTCCGCCGCAACACGAACAACGTTCCATGGGACTCCCTCTACGACGCGCTCGAGTCACGACACGCTCGAAGCGCCACCCGTGAACGTAGCCCCCGCTCACCCGCCCCGGGAGCGCCCTGCACGTGGTACAGCCGGCGAGGGGGCCCTTCCCCTCTCCGCTGGACGTGCGTAGGCCCGTCCGGCTCGGCCTCGCGGCGCGGAAGCGCGGCGGCTCGGATCGACGGCGGGTCTGGGACGAAAAGCGGCGCGGCCCGCTGCATGGCGGCCCGCGCCGGTGTGGGGGGTCCTTGGCTCTACGGGGCCGCGGGGGTCGCAGCCTTGTCGCTCTCGTTGAGCGCGTTCTTCAGCACCTGGCTCGGGCGGAACGTGAGCACCCGGCGGGCGCTGATCTCGATCTCCTCGCCCGTTTGCGGGTTCCGCCCCACGCGGGACTTCTTGTCCCGCACGATGAAGTTCCCGAAGCCGCTGATCTTGATCTTCTCGCCGCGCTCGAGCGTCTCTTTGATCGTGTCGAACACCATCTCGACGATCTCGGCGGCCTCCTTCTTGGAGAAGCCCACCTTCTCGTAGACGCTCTCGATGATATCGGCCTTGGTCACGATAGTCCGCTCCGGTTCGCGCCTAAGTAGTGAATTCGGTAGCTGATTTCCCGTCGCGTGTCAAACTTGCGGCCGGCTGGCCCGCCATGCCTCAGGGCCGCTTCCCCGCGCCCTGCCCCTGCTGGCCCCCTCCGCCGCCTCCCCTCGTGCCCTCGAGCTGGTCGAGCTCCGAGCGCGCGCGCTCCCGGGCGGGGCGGGTGCGCTCGCTCGCGGCGTCGAGCTCCTTGTCGACGTCCTCGCGCGCGGGCGTCGGGACGATCGCCTGGCCGCGCAGCTCCCGACCCACCCCCGCCGTGAGCGCGAGGACGAGGACGCTCGCGAGGACCGCCCCGATGGAGAGCGCGAGCGCGCCCGCAGACAGCGCGCGCGCGCCGCCACGCAGGAGCGCGCGAACGGCGAGGACGAGCGCGGCGAGCCCGACGACGAGAGCGACGGGCGCGGAGAGCGGGTTCCAGGAGGAGAGCGCCGCCGCCGCGGCGAATCCGAGCGCCGCGTAGGGGAGCCCGCTCGGCCGCTCCGCCACGGGTCATCCCCTGAGCGCCGCGCCGTGCTTCGCGCGGAGGCGCTCGACGATCCGGGCGTGCGCCGCGTCCGCCTCCGCATCGGTGAGCGTCCGGTCGGGCACGCGGTACGCGATGGCGAAGGCGAGGTTCTTCTTCCCCGCCGGGAGCGGCGCTCCCCGGTAGACGTCGAAGAGCGTGACCGACTCGACGAGCGGCTCCTCGCGGACGAGCGCCTCGAGGGACGCGGCCGGGACGGCGTCGTCGAGGACGACGGCGAGGTCGCGGAGCACCGCGGGCAGGCGCGGGATGGGCCGATACTGCGGGACGAGCGTCATCCGCCGGACCAGCGCGTCGAGGGAGAGCCGGAACGCGAGGACGCCGCGCGGCAGCTCGAAGGCGGCCGCGGCGCGCGGGTGGAGCTCTCCCACCTCGCCGAGGACGTCCTCGCCGCCGGACGCGAGGACGACGGCGGAGTTCCGCGGGTGGAGCCACGCGTCGCCGCGCGGCTGCCAGCGCGCCTCCACGCCGAGGGCCTCGAGGATGGCCACGACCGCCGCCTTGGCGTCGGCGAAGTCGGCCGGCTCGGCTCCGACCGCCCAGCCGGCGGGGCTCCTGCGCCCGGCGATGACGCCCGCGATCTCCACCGACTCCGCCGAGGGCCGATCCTTCGGGTTCGGGCCCGGGTGGTACACGCTCGCGATCTCGTACAGCCTCGCATCCTCGACGCGCTGCCGCCGGTTGTGGGCGGCGTTCTTGAGGAGCGACGGGACGAGCGTCGTCCGCATCACCGAGAGATCGGCGCTGATGGGGTTCTTGAGGGCGACGCCGAGGGCGCGGCCCTTGCCGTCGCCCGCGACCGCCTCGCGCTGGAACGGCTCGAGATCCCGCGGCGCCACGAAGCTGAAGTTCACCGCCTCGCTGAAGCCGGCGGCCTCGAGCGCGGCGCGCGACGCCGCGATGGCCTGCGCCTCGGGCGAATCCACCGGGGCGCCGACGGCGTTCGCGGGCAGCGTCTCGGGGATGGCGTCGTAGCCCTTGGTGCGGACGATCTCCTCGACGAGGTCCTCCTCGATCGAGACGTCCGCGCGCCAGCTCGGCACCTGGAAGGTGGCGCCCTCCGCGTCGGCCGCGCGCTCCTCGAAGGCGAGCGCGGAGAGGATGCGCCGCACGTCCTCGCGCGGCACGTCCATGCCGAGGATCTCGGCGGGCCGCCTCCAGCGCAGGCGGACCTCGGGCGCGCGCACGGGGCGGGCCACGGCGTCCACGATGCCGGGCCGCACGGTGCCTCCGGCCAGCTCCGCGATGAGCGCCCCGCAGCGATCGACGGCCGGGATCACCATGCCCGGATCGGCGCCGCGCTCGAAGCGGTGGGACGCCTCGCTCTTGAGGCCGTGGCGGCGCGAGGTGCGGCGGATCGAGCCGGGCTCGAACCAGGCCGACTCGAGGAGCACGCGGCTCGTGCTGCCGGAGATCTCGGAGTCGCCGCCGCCCATCACGCCGGCGAGCGCGCTGCCGCGGTCGCGGTCGGCGATGACGAGGTCCTCGGGGACGAGGGCCCGCTCCTTGCCGTCGAGCGTGACGAGCTTCTCGCCGGGCCGCGCGGTGCGGACGATGATCTCGCGGCCGGCCACCTTCTCGAGGTCGAAGGCGTGGAGCGGGTGCCCGAGCTCGAGGAGGACGTAGTTCGTCGCGTCCACCACGTTCGAGATGGAGCGGACCCCGCAGGACTCCAGGCGGCGCGCGAGCCAGAGCGGCGAGGGGCCGATCTTCACGCCCTCGATGACCCGCGCCGCGTAGCGGGCGCAGCGATCCGGGGCCTCGATGCGGACCTTCACCGCGTCCGCGGCGGGCGGGCCGCCCTCGGCGAGGCGCGGCGCGGGGAGCCGGACCTTCGTCCCGAGGAGCGCGGCGACCTCGCGCGCGATGCCCACGTGCGAGAGGCAGTCGGGACGGTTCGGCGTGACGTTCACCTCGAGGAGCACGTCCTCGAGCGCGAGCGCCTTCGCGATGGGCGTGCCGGGGGCGATCTTCCGGTCGAGGAGGAGGAGCCCGCTCGCGTCCTCGGCGAGGCCGAGCTCCTTCGCGGAGCAGAGCATGCCGTGGGACTCGACGCCGCGGAGCTTGGCGCGCTCGATCTTCTGCCCGCCGGGGAGCGCCGCCCCGACCGTGGCGAGCGGGACGACGTCGCCCACCTGCCAGTTCTTCGCGCCGCAGATTATCTGGAGGAGCTCGCCCCTGCCGGCGTCCACGCGCGTGACGGAGAGCTTCTCGGCCCCGGGGTGCTTCTCGGCGGAGACGATGCGCGCCGCCACGACGCCCTCGAGCCCCTGCCCCGTCCGCTCGACGGCCTCGACCTCGAGGCCCACGGCGGTGAGGCGCTTCGCGAGCTCCTCGGGAGGCGGAGCGTCGACGTACTCGGAGAGCCAGCGGTGCGAGATGCGCATCGGATCTAGAACTGCTCGAGGAAGCGGAGGTCGTTCTCGAAGTAGAGGCGGAGGTCGTCGATGCCGTAGCGGAGCATGGCCATGCGCTCGACGCCCATGCCGAAGGCGAAGCCGGTGTTGCGCTTCGGGTCGATGCCGCCGTTCTCGAGGACCTTGGGGTGGACCATGCCGGCCCCGAGCACCTCGAGCCAGCCGGTGCCCTTGCACGTCCCGCAGCGTCGTGTCGGGGGGCCACTCGCTCCGCCTTCGCGGAGCTCGCGCCCCCCCGATCCCCCCGCTCGCTCAGGGGCAGGCTCATCCGCCTGCCCCTGCGCTCGCCCCAGCATTCCCGTGCCCCCGCAGATCGAGCACGAGACGTCCACCTCGGCGCCGGGCTCGACGAAGGGGAAGTAGCTCGGGCGGAAGCGCGTCCTCGTCTCCGGCCCGAAGTAGGCGCGCGCGAACGCGGCGAGCGTGCCCTTGAGATCGGCGAAGGTGATCCCCCCGTCCACGCACAGCCCCTCGACCTGGTGGAACATGGGCGAGTGCGTCTGGTCGTAGTCCGACCGGTACACGCGCCCCGGGCAGATGATGCGCACCGGCGGCTTGCCGATGCGCTTCATGGAGCGGATCTGCACGGGCGAGGTGTGCGTGCGGAGCAGGACCGTGCCGGGCTCGACGCCTTGCCTCAGCGTCGATTCGTCCACGTAGAAGGTGTCCTGCATGTCGCGCGCGGGGTGATCCGGCGGGATGTTGAGCGCCTCGAAGTTGTACCAGTCGAGCTCGATCTCCGGCCCGCTCGCCACCTCGTAGCCGAGGCGCGCGAAGATCTCGGCGATGTCCTCGGCGGCGCGGGTGATCGGGTGGCGGTGGCCGCGCGCCGCGAGGCGGCGCGGGGGGAGCGTCACGTCGATGGGCGGGCCCCGCAGCTCGGCGTCGAGCTTCGCGTCCGCGAGGCGGCCCTTCGCGCCGTCGAGGAGCGACTCCACCTCCGCCTTGACGCGGTTCGCCACCTCCCCGACGCGCGGGCGCTCCTCGGCGGAGA
>DATDDC010000030.1:0-6941 GCA_036523995.1 Anaeromyxobacter sp. | reverse complement strand
GAGCACGTGCTCGGGCCGGGGACCGCGCTGCGCCGCGCCATCGAGGCGGACCAGGTGCCCTCGCTCATCCTGTGGGGCCCGCCCGGCACCGGGAAGACCACGCTCGCCCGCATCGTGGCGAAGCGGACCGGCGCGGAGTTCGTCCCGTTCAGCGCGGTGCTCGGCGGCGTGAAGGAGATCCGGGAGATCGTCGCGGCGGCGCGCGACCGGCGCAAGCTCCACCGGAAGCGCACCATCCTCTTCGTGGACGAGATCCACCGCTTCACGAAGGCCCAGCAGGACGCGTTCCTGCCGCACGTCGAGGACGGCACGGTGACGCTCATCGGCGCCACCACCGAGAACCCGTCCTTCGAGGTCATCTCGGCGCTGCTCTCGCGCTGCCGGGTGGTGACCCTGCGGCCCCTCACGGACGAGGAGATCGGCGCGCTCCTCGATCGCGCCGTGGCGGCGGAGGAGGGGCTCGCCGGCGCGGTGACGATCGCGGCGGACGCCCGCGAGGCGCTCTCCCAGTACGCCTACGGCGACGCGCGCAGGGCGCTCAACGCCATCGAGGTCGCGGCCGCGGCGGTGCGGCTCGCGGGCAGGAAGGAGATCACCCGGGCCGACGCGGAGGAGGCGCTCCAGCAGAAGACCATCCTCTACGACAAGGCGGGCGAGGAGCACTACAACGTCGTCTCCGCCTTCATCAAGTCGCTGCGCGGCTCGGACGCCGACGCGGCCGTCTACTACATGGTGCGGATGCTGGAGGCGGGCGAGGACCCGCGCTTCGTGCTCCGGCGCATGGTCATCTTCGCGGCGGAGGACGTGGGGAACGCCGACCCGCAGGCGCTCCAGACGGCGATCGCGGCGCTCCAGGCCGTCGAGCTCGTGGGCCTGCCGGAGGGCGTCCTCCCCATGAGCCAGGCCGCCGTGTACCTCGCCCTCGCGCCGAAGTCGAACACCGCCCTCACCGCCTACTCCAGCGCGCGGCGGCTCGTCACGGAGAAGGGGCCCTTGCCCGTCCCGATGAAGCTCCGCAACGCGCCCACGCCGCTCATGAAGGGGCTCGGCTACGGCGGCGCCTACAGGTACCCGCACGACTTCGAGGGGCACTACGTGCCGGAGGAATACCTGCCGGACGCGCTCCGCGGCGAGCAGATCGTGAAGCTCTCCGAGAGCGGGCTCGAGAAGGCGCTGGGCGAGCGCTGGCGCGAGATCCTGGGGAAGCGATCGAAGTAGGCCGCCTCACGGCCGCCCCTCGTACACGCGCTCGAGCCGGGCGTCCCCGGCGAGGCTCGCCGGCGTGACGAGGACGAGGTCCCTCGGCAGCTTCCCGCCCCATCGCTTCTCCGCGGCACGCTCGACGCCCGCGAGGCGGAGGTCGCCGAGCCGCTCGCGCTTGCCCAGGGAGATCCCGGCGCCGCGCTCGTACGCCTTCACGACGAGCTCGGAGCAGTAGATCCGGTCGTCGCCCCAGCCAAAGCGCGGATCGTAGGGCTTGCCCAGGAACGCCCTGGCCCGGGCCACCGCCCGGCCGCGCTCTTCCGCGGAGAGGCCGCGCGGCCGGAGCACGAGCAGGTCGCCGCCGCGGAGGGCGCGGCGCCGCCACGCCCTCCAGGGCGTCCGCGACACCTTCCCGAGCGCCTCGATGACGAAGGTCCCGTCGGCCGCGACCTCGACGATGCCGACGTGGGACCAAGGGCTCCGCGTCGCCCACTGGATGGCGGCGGACTGCGGCGACGTCGAGGTCTCGAAGACGAGGTCTCCCGCCTCCGGCCTGGGCTCCGCCGCCGGCGCCGCCAGCGCCTGCGTCCGGCAGGACACGGCGAGGGCGAGGACCGAGAGCCACACCGCGAGCTTCTTCCGCTGCATGCGGGCACCTCCGCGTTCTCGAGGCGCTCGAGAGCACGCGGCGTGCCGGACCCGCCTCTGCTAGGTTCCCGGCGTGATCCTCTACCTGCACGGCTTCGCCTCCGGCCCCTCGTCGCACAAGGCCCGCGCCCTCACCGAGCGGTTCGCCGCGGAGGGCGTCCGCCTCGAGGTCCCGGACCTGACGCCCGGCGACGACGGCTTCGAGCGCTCCTCGCCCTCCTCCATGCTCGCCATCGCGGAGCGCGCGCTCGCCGCCGCGCCGCCGCCGCACGCCATCATCGGAAGCTCGCTCGGCGGCTACCTCGCGGCGGTGATCGCGTCGCGGAACCCGGGCGTCGAGCGGCTCGTCCTCCTCGCCCCGGCGTTCCGGCTCTTCGAGCGCTGGAGCGCGAGGCTCACCGAGGCCCAGAAGGCGGACTGGAGGGCGAACGGCCTCGAGACGATGCACTTCGCCTCGAACCGGAAGCGCCGCATCGGCTGGCAGTTCTTCGAGGACGCGGCCCGCTACCCCGCCCTGCCCGAGGTGCGGGTGCCGGCGCTCTGCCTCGCGGGCACGCGCGACGAGACCGTGCCGTTCGCGGACGTCGAGGCGTTCGTGGCGCGCACGCCGACCGCCCGGCTCGTCGCGCTCGACGACGGCCACGAGCTCGCCCTGTCGCTGGATCGGATCTACGAGGAGGCGCGCGCGTTCCTGCGGCCGCTCACCGGATGAGTCGGGCGGAGCGCGTGGAGGAGTCCGCGCGGCGCCCCCCGCGCGGATCTCGCCTGCAACTTTCCTTCGCCTAGAGCTTCGGGATGCCCGCCGCGAACCAGCGGCCGCCGGAGTTGACGATGAGGAGCACCGCGCTGTCGCAGACCTCCGGCACCGCCGGCGTCAGCACGTCGTCGATGCGGAAGTCGCCGTTCGCCTCCAGGGCCACGAGCCCCGAGTTGAACTGCGCATTGCCGCAGAAGAGCCGCGCCTGGACGGTCTGGGCGCCGTTGGTGCCGATGCCGTTGCCGCCCGCGAGGAGCAGGCCGCGGCCGACGGCCGAGACCCTGCCGTCCGTCTTCACGTCGACGCTCAGGCTCGCGATCACCCACGGCTGCCCGCCGGGTGGCGTGCCGCGCACGTCGTTGCGGTTCACGTCGGGGAAGGTGCCGTTCGCGTTCTGCGTTCCGGCGACGCTCGAGACGGGGACGACGCCGATGCCCCCTTCGAATCTCGCCAGCGAGTCCTCCGCTACGGCCGGGAGGGCGAACGCGATCGAGCATGCTGATGCCAACCAGAGCTTCTTCACGGGATGCTCCTTTCCTGGTTTCCGGCCTGCATTGAGGCGCGAGAGGAACACTGCTTGCCGCGCCGCGCGGCCCTCCGCACCTCCTCGGGGGGCACCGACCCAGGTGGTGCGCGCCGCGGACGAATGTCCCGGCGTCCCGCGGACACGCGCCCGAGCCACGGGCGCCATCCGCGCCGGTCGATTCCGCGCCTGCCGGGCGACGGGCCGCCCGTGCGCACGCGACGCTTCACGGCGAGTTCCGAGACCACGACCGCGGGCTCGACGCGCAAGCTCGCGTCACCCCGCGGTCCGAGGTAAGTTCTGCGGCCTGGCCGGCGCCCCTCGCCGGCCTCGAGGACAACGATGCCGACCGCTCCCACCGCCGGGCTCGCCTCGTCCAGCGCCACCGCCGCGGCGGTGCGCGTCCCCGCCTCCTTCTTCTCCATCGTGCTCGGCGTGGGCGGCCTCTCCGCCGCATGGGACGCAGCCTCCCGCTCCTTCGGCGTCTCGCCGTGGCTCTCCGACGCGCTCCTCGTCCTCTCGGCGGTGCTCTGGGTCGTCTTCTTCGTCGCGCAGGTGGTCAAGGCCGCCGCGGCCCCCGAGCGGCTCCGGGCCGAGCTGGGACATCCGGTGGAGGGCAGCCTGGCCGCGCTCGCGCCGGCCTCGCTCCTCGCCATCGCGGCCGGGGCGTCGATCCACTACCGCGACCTCGCGCGGGTCCTCTTCTGGATCGGAGCCACCGCCCAGGTGGTGCACGGCGTGTGGGCGGTGGGGGGCTGGCTCGCGAAGCGGGTGGATCCGAAGCTCGTCACGCCGGCGATGTACGTCCCGGCCGCCGTCGGCAACCTCCTCGTCGCCATCGCGGCGGCGGCGGCGGATCGAAGCGACACCGGCTGGCTCTTCTTCGGCGCGGGGGTCGTGGGCTGGCTCGTCCTCGCGGCGGTGCTCCTCGTCCGGAGCTTCTCGGACGGAGAGCTCGCGCCGGCGCTCAGGCCGCTCCAGGCGCTCGAGCTGGCGCCGCCGGCGTTCGCGCTCGTCGCGTGGCATTCGCTCGGGGGCGGGGTCTCGGAGCCGACCTCGCGCGCGCTCCTCGGCGTGGCGCTCTTCGTCGGCCTCGTGCTCGTGCGGCTGGCCGGGCGCTTCCGCGACGTCCCCTTCACCGCGAGCTGGTGGGCCTTCACGTTCCCGGTGGCCGCGCTCTCCACGGCGGTGCTGCGCATGTCGGCCTCTGCGCCGGGCTCCATCGCCGCCGACATCGCCCTGCCGCTGTTCGTGATCGCGAACGCGCTCGTCGCCGCGATCGCGTACAAGACCCTGGTCGCGCTCTCGCGCGGGGATCTGGCGCGGCCGGCCTAGCGCCTAGCTCGCCCTCGAGACCCACCCCGTGATCGACACGAGGTGGCCGTCGGGATCCCGGCAGTCGCAGGCCCACAGCTCCCGCGCGGCGTCGCCCGTGATCGGGCGCGGCGCGGTCCGGAACGCGATCCCCTTCGCCGAGAGCTCGGCGTGGGCGGCGCGCACGTCCGGGACCTCCAGCACGATCTCGGTGAGCGCGGCGAGCCCGCCGTCCGGCTCCTTCGGCGGCGCGACCGCGTTGAGACCGATGCGCACGCCGCCCGCGTCGAGGAAGGCGAAGCTCTCGAAGGCGCCGAGCGGGCGGAGGCCCAGCTTGTCGCGCCAGAAGCCGAGGCTGCGCTGGAGGTCGGCCACGCGCAGCAGGACGTTCGAGAGCCGGGGGGCCGGGGCGGTCATGCAGGAGGACTAACCGGCCGGGTGGGCGCGCGCTGCTACACTCCGCCCGTGCTCGTCGAGGTCGCCGTCGCCGCCGCCGTGCGCGGGACGTTCACGTACCGCGTCCCGTCCGCGCTCGCCGAGGACGTGAAGCTCGGGGCGCGGGTGGCGGTCCCCTTCGGGAGGAGCCGCCGCGCCACCGGCTACGTCGTGGGCTTCCCCACGTCGCCTCCGGACGGCTTCGAGCTCCGCGACGTCGCCGCCGTCCTCGACGCCATGCCGCCCTTCACGCCGAAGCTCGTGGAGCTCATCCGCTGGGCCGAGGAGTACTACCTCGTGCCGCCCGGGGAGCTCCTGCGGGCGGCGCTCCCGCCCGGCCTCAACACGCGGAAGGGTACCGAGGGCCCGAGGCGCCGCGGCGTCGAGTACGCCGAGGCGGAGCCCTCCGCGGCGGATTCGGTGGCGGCCCTCTCCCGCGCGCCTGCGCAGCGCGCGCTCCTCGAGTACCTCCTCGCCCGCGGGCGCATCCCGGTGGACGAGCTGCGCGCAGCGTTTCCCCGCGGGCGCGCCGCGCTGGGCGCGCTCGTGAAGCGCGGGCTCGTCCGTCTCGAGACCGAGACGCCGGTGGCGCGCGCGGGGGTGCTCGCCTCCGGGGGCGCCGCCCCGACGCTCACCGCGGCTCAGGCCGCCGCCCTCGCCGAGATCGAGGGCGCGCTGGGCGGGTTCGCCACGTTCCTCCTCCACGGCGTCACCGGCTCGGGGAAGACCGAGGTGTACCTCCAGGCCATCGCCCGGACGCGCGCCGCGGGGAAGGGCGCGCTCGTCCTCGTCCCGGAGATCGCCCTCACCCCCCAGCTCTCCGGCCGGTTCCGGGCGCGCTTCGGCGACGACGTGGCGCTCCTCCATTCCGGGCTCTCCGCCGCCGAGCGCCACGCCGAGTGGCTCCGCCTGCGCCGCGGGGACGCGCGCATCTGCGTGGGCGTGCGGAGCGCCGTCTTCGCGCCGGTGCAGGACCTCGCCGTCCTCGTGGTGGACGAGGAACACGAGGGGAGCTTCAAGCAGGAGGACGGCCCCGCCTACCACGCGCGCGACCTCGCCGTCGTGCGCGGCAAGCTCGAGGACGCGGTGGTGATCCTCGGCTCCGCCACGCCCTCGCTCGAGACGCTCGAGAACGCGCGCCGCGGCCGCTACCGCAGGCTCGAGCTGCCCGCCCGCATCGACGACCGGCCGCTGCCGGCGGTGGAGCTCGTCGACCTGCGGCGGCTGCGGCGGCCGGGCCAGGACATGGCGCCCGCCCTCCTCTCGCCGAGGCTCGCCGCCGCCCTCGAGGAGACCGTCGCCGCGAGGCAGCAGGCGATCCTGTTCCTCAACCGGCGGGGCTACGAGACGCTCGTCGTGTGCGAGGACTGCGGCGCCGAGGCCCGCTGCACCGAGTGCTCGGTCTCGCTCACCCACCACGCGCGCCGCGGGATCCTCCTCTGCCACACCTGCGGGCACACGGAGCGCATGGACGCGCGCTGCCCCTCGTGCGGCGGAGCGCGCTTCGGCGTGGGCGTGGGCACCGAGCAGGTGGAGGAGGCCGTGCGCGACCTCGTCCCGGGCGCCCGGGTCGCCCGGCTCGACCGCGACGCGGTGGGCAGCGCCGACGACGCGGCGGCGGTGCTCGCCCGCTTCGCGCGCCGCGAGGTGGACGTCCTCGTGGGGACGCAGATGGTGACGAAGGGCCACGACTTCCCCGGCGTGACGCTCGTCGGCGTCGTGCTCGCGGACACGGCCCTGGCGCTTCCGGACTTCCGCGCGGCGGAGCGGACCTTCCAGCTCCTCACCCAGGTGGCCGGACGGGCGGGGCGCGGCGCCGAGGCGGGCCAGGTGATCGTCCAGACCTTCAACCCGGGCACGCGCGCCGTCGCCTTCGCGGCGGCGCACGACTACGCCGCGTTCGCCGAGAAGGAGCTGGCCGAGCGCCGGCGCATCGGGTGGCCCCCCTACTCGAGGCTGCTGGCGGCGCGGGTGGAGGGCTCCGACGCGGGCGCCCGCCGCGCCGCCCAGGCGCTCGCCCACGCCGCCCGCCCCGCCCTCCAGGGCGAGGTGGCGATGCTC
>DATDDC010000029.1:0-11496 GCA_036523995.1 Anaeromyxobacter sp. | reverse complement strand
GCGCCGCGGAGCGCGCGCCGCGCTTTCCACCTCGGGGCTGGACAATTTCAGTAAAATCGTACCAGAATGCAGGTCAGGTTTCCAAGCGCGCTCTTCGTGGCCGCGCCGCGGCGACTCGGGACGCGACGGCGGCGCGCCGATTCCGGCCTTCGAGCCAGGGAGCAACGATGCGCATCTTGGTGCTCGGCGCGGGGGCTCTGGGCGGACTCTTCGGCGCCCGGCTGCGCGAGGGCGGCGAGGACGTCACCCTCCTCGAGGCGAACGTCGCCCGGGCGAAGCTCCTCTCCGAGGAAGGCCTCTTCCTCTCCGAGGCCGACAAGGGCGAGCGCCACGTCCGGCTCCAGATCGTCACCTCGGTCGAGGGCCTCGCGCCCTTCGACGTCGTCTTCGTGGCGGTGAAGAGCTACCAGACCGAGGACGCGGTGCGGGGCGTCCTCTCCGCCATCGGCCCGAAGACCTGGATCCTCTCGACCCAGAACGGCATCGGGAACGTCGATCGCATCCGGCGCGTCGTGGACACGACGCGGATCCTCACCGGCATCACCTTCCACTCCATCCAGCACACCGGGCCGAACCGGATGCGCTACCGCACCGGCGTGAAGCCCATCCAGCTCGCGCCGTTCGACGGCAGGATCACCGACGAGGTCCGCCGCATCGGCGACGTGTTCAGCGCCTGCGGGCTCGCCAACGAGGTCGTCCCCAGCGTGGACGCCATCGTGTGGCAGAAGCTCGTCCACAACGCGGTGGTGAACCCCGTCTCCGCCCTCACCGGCATGAGCTGCAGCGAGCTCCTCGACGACGCGGACATGCAGGCGTTCATGCGGGCCCTGTGCCTCGAGATCGCGGCCGTGATGCGGGCCCGCGGCACGCCGCTCGAGGACGAGGAGGATCCCTACCGCCCCATCGTCCGCTCCCAGAAGGCGCTCGCCAAGAACCGGCCCTCCATGTGGCAGGACCTCGTGCGCGGCTTCCGCACCGAGATCGACGCCATGAACGGCGGCATCGTGGCCGAGGCGGAGCGGCTCGGCATCGCCGCTCCCCTGAACTGGGCCATCGTGCAGATGGTCCACTCGCGGGAGCGGGAGCACCAGCGCAAGAAGGAGCGGAGCGCCCAGACGCTCGCCGACGTGAAGGCGGCGAAGGACCCCATCGCGCTCCGCCCCGTCAGCGGCTCGAGCCGCTTCGGCGGGATGCCGACGGGGCGCGTCCCGCTGGAGAGCGCCCCGAGGCTCAAGGAGATCGTCCACGGCTACTACCGCGACCTGGCCGAGGCGGACCGCGATCCCAGGCGGCACGTGGCCTGGTGCTCGGCCTTCGGCCCGGTGGAGATCGTGCGGGCCATGGGCTACACGCCCTACTTCCCGGAGAACCACGCCGCGCTCATCGGGGCGAGCCGCCTCACCGCCAAGTACATCCGCCTCGCGCTCGCCGACGGCTTCTCGCCCTTCGCCTCGAGCGAGATGGCGAGCGACATCGGCGCCATGCTCGCCGGGGAGAGCCCGCTCGCCACCATCCACGGCATCGAGTCCATCCCGCGCCCGGAGGTGCTCGTCTACAGCACGAACCTCGGCACGTACGTCGGGCGCTGGTTCGAGTACTACAGCCACCGCTTCTCGGCGCCGCTCTACGGGCTCCACCCGCCGGCGGTGCTGGACGAGGTCGACAAGATCGAGGTCGACCACTCGGTGGCGCAGATCTTCCGGCTGGTGGACCGGCTGGAGAAGCTCTCCGGCCGCGCCCTCGACCACGACCGCCTCGCCGAGATCGTCGATCGCTCCGCGCGCGCCTCGGCGCTCTGGCGCGAGATCCTCGACCTCGGCTGCCACACCCCGAGCCCGCTCACCTTCTTCGACCTCCTCATCCACGTCGCGCCCATGCTGCTCATGCGCGGCACCGAGGAGGCGGTGCAGTACTACGACGTGCTCCTCTCCGAGCTGAAGCACCGCATCTCCGAGAAGATCGCCGCGGTCCCGGGCGAGCGCCTGCGCTTCTACTGGGAGGGGCCGCCCATCTGGTGCGCGGTGCGGCCGCTCGCGAGCCTGTTCCTCGACCAGGGCATCGCGCTCGTGGGCTCGACCTACTCGGACATGTACGCCTTCCAGGGCTTCGAGAAGGAGAACCCGGTGGAGAGCATGGCGGGCGTCTACACGTCCATCTACTCGAACCGCTCGCGCGAGCAGAAGATCCGGTTCCTCGCCCGCGAGTTCGAGCGGTTCGGCGTGGACGCCTGCGTCTACCACGACGTCCGCACCTCCCCCGAGCACAGCACCGTCCGCTACGGCGCGCACCTCCGGCTCCGGCGGGACACCGGCGTGCCCGCCATCGTGCTCGAGGCGGACACGCACGACCTGCGGCTCGTCTCGGTGGATCACATCCGGGGCCAGCTCCAGGAGTTCCTCGAGCAGCGCCGGGCGCGGCAGAACGGCTCGGCCCTGGCACGCGACGGGATCACGCACTAGGCGAGGGAACGGACCATGGCGGTGGCAGGAGCGGACGTCGGCACCGAGTGCGTGAAGGCCATCGTGGCGGCCGAGGACGGCAAGATCCTCGGGCGCGCCACGGTTCCGACGCGCGGCTACTTCCAGGACTGCTTCCAGGAGGCCATCGGGAACGCGCTGCAGGAGGCGCAGATCCCGGCGTCGCAGCTCTCCGAGATCTGCCTCACGGGATTCGGCGCCTCCGCCGTCCCGGTCGCGACCCGCACCGTCACCGAGACCCTCTGCCACGCGCGCGGCGCGTTCCACCACTTCCCGCACGCCATGACCCTCGTCGACATCGGCGGTCGCGACCCCAAGCTCATCCACCTCGACGAGCGCGGCGTGGTGCAGTCGAGCAAGAGCGTGCGCAAGTGCGCGGTGGGCATCGGCACGTTCCTCATGTTCGCCTCGCGCCACCTCGACGTGCACCCCACCCGGCTCATGGACCTGGCCGGTTCCGCCGAGAAGGCCGCGCCGGTGGGCAGCTACTGCTCGGTGTTCGCCGAGGTCGAGGTGATCGAGCTCCTCCGCAGCGGGGCCAGCGCCGGAGAGATCGCCCTCGGCTGCATGTACTCCATCGCCGATCGCATCCTGGAGATGGACCGGCTCTCGAGCCCGGTCCACGTCACGGGCGGCGTGTGCGAGTACTTCCCGGGCGTGGTGAAGGCGCTGGCGGAGCGGTCCGGCCTCTCGGTGGAAGTCGTGCCGGAGCCCATCATGGCCGGCGCGTTCGGGGCGGCGCTGTACGCCCTCGAGCGCGGCGGGAGCTGAAAGGAGCGACGGATGGCCGAGAAGAAGAGCCCCGACGCCCCGCTGCGATCGGCCGCGCGCCTGAAGGAGCTCATGGCCGCGCACTTCACGGGCCTGGACCGGGCGTCGCGCACGCACTCGGCGCCGGTGGCGTGGTGCACGAGCGTCGGCCCCGTGGAGCTCCTGCGCGCCCTCGGCTTCGAGGTCTACTTCCCCGAGAACCACGGCGCGCTCCTCGGCGCGAGCCGCACCGCCAACGAGACCATGCCGAAGGCGCACGCCCTCGGCTACTCGCCGGACATCTGCTCGTACCTCACGAGCGACATCGGCGCCCACCTCGCCCAGAAGACTCCGCTCTCCCGCTACGGGCTCTCCGCCACGCCCAAGCCCGACGTCCTCCTCTTCTCCACGAACCAGTGCCGCGAGGTGCGCGACTGGTTCGAGTTCTACGGGAGGGAATGGAGGGTGCCGGTGGTGGGCGTGACGTCGTTCCGCGAGATCGACTCGGTCGAGGAGCACCACGTGAACGCCATCGTGCGCCAGCTCGAGGCGCTCGTGCCGCAGCTCGAGGCCGTGGCGGGGCGGCGCCTCGACGGCGTCCGGCTCGAGGAGGCGGTGAAGCGCTCCAAGGCGTGCAGCGACTTGTGGCGCGACTGCCTCCGCACCTCGGCGGCGCGCCCCGCCGCGCTCTCCTTCTTCGACGCCACCATCCACATGGCGCCGGCGGTGATCCTGCGCGGCACCGAGGAGGCCTGCAGCTACTACCGCGAGCTCGGCGAGGAGCTCGGCGCCCGGGTCCGGGCCGGCGCGGGCGCGCTCCCGCGCGAGCGCTTCCGCATCTACTGGGACGGCATGCCGGTGTGGGGCCGGCTCCGCGACCTGGCCGCGCTCTTCGCGCAGCTCGAGACGACCGTGGTCGCGTCCACGTACTGCAACAGCTGGATCTTCGAGGCCCTCGACCCGGCCGAGCCGCTGCGCTCCATGGCGCGCGCCTCCCTCGAGCTCTTCATCGCGCGCTCGGAGGGGCCCAAGCAGCGCTACCTCGAGCGCATGGTGGACGAGTTCTCCGTGGACGGCGTCGTGTTCCACGACTCGCGCACCTGCCCGAACAACTCCAACGCGCGCTTCGGCATGCCGCAGCGGCTGCGCAAGTCGCGGGGCGTGCCGGTGCTCGTCCTCGACGGCGATCTCAACGACCTGCGCTGCTTCTCGGACGAGCAGGCGCGCACCAACATCGAGGGCTTCGTGGAGCAGCTCGAGGGGGCCGGGCCCAAGCCGCCGGCCGCGGCGCGCGCATGAGGGGACCCTACTTCGCCGGCGTCGACTCCGGGTCGTGGAACACCAAGGCGGCGCTCCTCGACGCGGACGGGCGCCTCGTCGCCACCGCCGTGGGCCGCACCGGCGCCGACGTGCAGGGCGCGGCCGAGCGCGCCCTGGCCGAGATCCTCTCGCGCGCCGGCGTGGAGCGCAGCGCCGTGGCGGCGCTCTGGTCCACCGGATTCGGCCGGCACGCCATCCGCATCGCGGACGGCTCGCGCACGGAGATCGACAGCCACGCGCGCGGCACGCTCCAGTTCTTCTCGGGCCCGCTCACCGTCATCGACATCGGCGGGCAGGACGCGAAGATCATCCTGGTGGACGGCGAGGGCCGCCGCGTCGCCCACAAGATGAACCGGAAGTGCGCCGCGGGGACGGGCAGCTTCCTCGAGGAGATGGCGCTCCGGCTCGACGTGGCCATCACGGATCTGCCCGCGCTCGCCGCGCGCTCGACGGAGGAGATCCAGCTCGGCAGCTTCTGCACCGTCTTCACGGGCACCGAGGTGCTCGGCCTCATCCGGCAGGGCAAGCGCCCGGCCGACCTGGCGCGCGCGGCCTACCGCTCGGTGGTGAAGCGCGTCCTGGAGATGGAGCGCATCGAGGGCAAGGTGGTGGCGACGGGCGGCGTCGTGGCCTACCACCCCATGGTCGTCTCGCTCCTCTCCGAGGCGGTGGGCGCGCCCGTCACCGTGCCCGAGCACCCCCAGGAGATCGGGGCGCTGGGCGTCGCCGTGGCCGCGCGGAACGCCGCGCTGGCGCCGGCCGGCGCGGGAGGTGGGCCATGAGCGACGTCCTGAACGTCGGCGAGATGGTCTCGGTCCACGCGCGGCTCGCTCCCGGGCGGCTCGCCGCGAAGGACTCGAGGCGCTCCGTGACCTACGCTCAGCTCGACGAGCGCACGAACCGCCTCGCCAACGCCTTCGGCGGGCTCGGCCTCGGCCCGGGCGACCGCGTGGCCATCTACGCCTACAACTGCCTCGAATGGATGGAGCTCTACGCCGCCTGCGCGAAGGCCGGCGTCGTCGCGGTGCCCGTGAACTTCCGGCTGGCCGGGCCCGAGGTGCAGTACCTCCTCGAGGACAGCGGCGCCAAGGCCCTCTTCGCCGGCGCGGACCTCCTGGACGTCGCCGCCGCCTCGTCGCGCGGCACCCGCGTCCGGCCCGGCTCGCTCGTCCAGGTGGGCGGCGAGCGCACCGCCTCCGGCTTCCACGGCTACGAGGACCTCCTCGCCGTGGGCTCGCCCTCGCCGCCCTCCGTCCGCGTGCGCCCCGAGGACCCGTGGACCGTGATGTACACCTCGGGCACCACCGGGAGGCCCAAGGGCGCGGTGCGCAGCCACCGGAGCTACGCGCTCTTCTACCTCATGAACGCCGTCGAGTTCGGCTTCGGCCGGGGCGACGTCGGCCTGGCCGTGATGCCGATGTGCCACGTGAACTCGGTCTTCTACGCCTTCGTCTTCACCTACCTCGGCGCGGCGGCGACCATCTACGACCGGAGGAGCTTCGATCCCGAGCACCTCCTCGGCGTCCTCGCGGGGGACCGCGTCACCTTCACCTCGCTCGTGCCCACGCACTACGTGATGATGCTCGGGCTCCCCGCCGCGGTGCGCGCGCGCCACGACCTCTCGCGGGTGGAGAAGCTCCTCGTCTCCTCGGCGCCGGCGCGCCGCGAGACGAAGACCGCCATCATGGAGAGCTTCCCGAGCTCCCGGCTCTTCGAGGCGTACGGCTCGACCGAGGCCGGCCTCGTCACGCTGCTCCGCCCCGAGCAGCAGTTCGAGAAGCTCGGCTCCATCGGCCGCGAGATCGTCGGGATCGCCCGGCTGCGGCTCCTCGACGCCGAGGGGCGCGAGGTCCCGGACGGCGAGGTGGGCGAGCTCTTCGCCCGCACCCCCACCGCCTTCGACGGCTACTGGAACCGCCCCGAGGCGAGCGAGCGCGCCTTCCGCGACGGCTACTGCACCGCCGGCGACATGGCCCGCCGCGACGCCGACGGCTTCTACACGCTCGTCGATCGCAAGAGCAACATGATCATCACCGGCGGCGAGAAGGTGTATCCGTCCGAGGTCGAGCAGGTCCTGGCCCGGCACCCCGACGTGCAGGACGTGGCGGTCATCGGGGTGCCGGACGCGAAGTGGGGCGAGGCGGTGACGGCCGTCATCGTTCCGCGGCCGGGCCGGGAGCCGTCGTCGACCGCCCTCGTGGAGTGGGCCAAGCGGGAGCTCGCCGGCTACAAGTGCCCCAGGGCCGTGCGGCTCGTCTCCGAGGAGGAGATGCCGCGCACGGCGACGGGGAAGATCCTGCACCGGGTGCTGAGGGAGCGGTTCGGGAAGGCCCCGTGAACGACGCGGAGCACCGAGCCAGCGCGCACGCTCCAGGTCGCTGGGACGTTCATCCCGCCTTCCGCTGGCACCCGACCCCGAAGCGGATCTGGATCTTCTGCATCGCCGGCGCGATGGAGCTCGAGGCGAGCGATGGAGCCGTCCACCCCCTGGAGCGCGGAAGCGTGATGCTCCTGGAGGACGCGGTCGGCCGAGGGCACCGGAGCCGCGTGATCGGCGACCAGGATGCACTGTTGGTGGCAGTGCAAGTCCAGGGTGCGCGTTTCGGGCGCCCGAAACGAGTTGCGCCGCCACCCGCCGCGACCGTGCGCCCCGTCCAGCGCGCCGTTACGGTGGCGCGATGCACCACCACCAGAAACCGCTCCGGGGAAAGGTCGCCGTCGTCGCGGGGGCGACGCGCGGGGCGGGACGCGGCATCGCCACCGCGCTCGGCGAGGCCGGCGCCACGGTCTACTGCACCGGCCGCAGCGTGGCCGGCAGCCCCGGCATGAGGAACCGCCCCGAGACGATCGACGAGACCGCGGAGATCGTGACCGCTCGCGGCGGTCGGGGCATCGCGGTCCGGGCGGATCACACGGTGCCGGAGCAGGTCGCGCGCCTGTTCGAGCGCGTGGGCGAGCTCGACATCCTCGTGAACGACATCTGGGGCGGCGACGACCTCGTGGAATGGGGAAAGAGGCTGTGGGAGACGAGGCTCGAGGACGGCCTCACGCTCGTCGATCGAGCCATCAAGACGCACATCATCACGAGCTATCACGGCCTTCCACGCATGCGCCGGGGCGGGCTCGTCGTGGAGATCACCGACGGGGACGCGTACTTCTACCGCGGCCACTTCTTCTACGACCTCGTGAAGACGACGGTCATCCGCATGGCGTTCGCGCTCTCGCAGGAGCTGAAGGGGCGCGGCGTCACCGCCGTGGCCGTGACGCCGGGATTCCTCCGCTCCGAGTGGATGCTCGATCACTTCGGCGTGACGGAGGCGAACTGGCGCGACGCCGCAGAGAAGGTGAAGCCGTTCATCGCCTCGGAGACGCCGCTCTTCGTCGGCCGCGGGATCGCAGCGCTGGCGGCGGACCCGAACGTCGCCGGGAAGAACGGGCGCGTCGTCGCGTCCTGGGATCTCGGCGACGAGTACGGCGTCACCGACGCCGACGGGACGCGGCCGCACTTCGTGCGGTGGCTGCGGGCGAATCAGCCCGAGGTCGCGGCGGCCTGGAGGAAGCTCGACGACGCGTTCTACGCGTACTGGGGGGCGATGCCGTACGCGGTCCCGGGGTGAGCTGCGATCGACGATCAGCTCCGACGAGGGCTGACGCGAGGGGGACGCGGACGCGGCAGCCTTCTCTGCGCTCTCCGCGCCGCTCGAGAGCTACCCCTCCCCGCGCCGCACGTACTCGAAGTCCACCGGCCGCCCCTTGATCCCCTGCTTCGGCGCCGCGATCCACGACGCCATCTGCCTCGGATCCACCACGGGCTTCTGCATGAGGCTCCGCACGAAGGCGCGGTCGGCCTCGCTGGGCAGCCACTCCTCCTTCCGCGCCTTCCACGTCTCCTCGGAGACGAGGTTCCCCTCCGGATCGCAGAACGTCCCCGCGTGCACGCCGATGCGGCGGCAGAAGCGGCGGCTGGGCAGGCGGAGCTGGAAGGAGATGCCCTGCGCGGCGATGGCCTTGTTCCAGCGATCCACGCCGCGCTGGCAGTCCTCGACGTACGCGTCGCGGAGCACCTCGTTCATGGCGTTGCGGAGCGGCACGTCCTGGCGGACCAGCCGGCCCTCCGCGGCGACGTCCATCGGGTAGGTCCCCTCGAGCGCGCGGTGATCCTCGTAGCGGTCCTCGTTCGCGCGCCCCTTGAGGCCGGTGGCGAAGGACGCCGCGGCGTTGGACGAGATCTCGCCGCCGAAGAGGTCGAGCGAGGCCGAGTACCAGAAGTTGAGGTAGCGCTGGATGGTGGGCAGGTCGATGGCGCCGAGCCTGCGCACGTCGTCCGGGTGATCGACGCCCTTCTCGCGCATCTGCGTCGCGGTCCGCTCGACGACGCGCTGGATCCCGGACTCGCCCACGAACATGTGGTGCGCCTCCTCGGTGAGCATGAAGCGCGTGGTGCGGGAGAGCGGATCGAAGCTGCTCTCCGCGAGCGCCAGGAGCTGGAACTTCCCGTCCCGGTCGATGAAGAACGTGAACATGAAGAACGACAGCCAGTCCGTGCACGGCTCGTTGAAGGCGCCGAGGATGCGCGGCCGGTCGGCGTCGCCGCTCCGGCGCTTGAGGAGCTCCTCGGCCTCCTCGCGGCCGTCGTGCCCGAAGTAGGTGCAGAGCAGGTACACCATGGCCCAGAGGTGCCGCCCCTCCTCCACGTTCACCTGGAAGAGGTTCCGCAGGTCGTAGACGCTCGGCGCGGACGCGCCGAGGAGCCGCTGCTGCTCGACGCTGGCGGGCTCGGTGTCCCCCTGCGTCACGACGAGCCGGCGGAGCGCGTTCCGGTGCTCGCCGGGGATCTGCTGCCAGACGGGCTCGCCCATGTGATCGCCGAAGCCGATGCGGCGGTCCGGCACGGCGTCGGCGAGGAAGATGCCCCAGCGGTAGTCCGGCATCTTCACGTAGTCGAACTGCGCCCAGCCGTCCGGCTCGACGCTCACCGCGGTGCGGAGATAGACGAGGTCCTCCTGGAAGCCGAACGGCCCCATCTCGCGCCACCAGGAGAGGAAGCTCGGCTGCCAGGCCTCGAGGGCGCGCTGGAGCCTGCGATCGCTGGAGAGGCCGACGTTGTTCGGGATCCGCTCGCTCGTGACGACGTTGGACATGGTCAGCACCGCCTCCAGTCGAACTGTGGCCGCTCGGGGCGTCCGTAGGTGGTGAGGGCGCCCCGCTCGCCGACCGCGTTGGGCCGCTGGAAGATCCAGTTCTGCCAGGCGGTGAGGCGCGCGAAGATCTTGGTCTCGAGGGTCTCGGGCCCGGCGAAGCGCAGCGAGGCCTCCATGCCGGTGAGCGCGTCGGGGGAGAGGCTGGCGCGCTCCTCGATGGCGACCCGCACCTCGTCGTCCCAGTCGATCTCGTCCGGCGCCGAGGTGACGAGGCCGGCCTCGACGGCGGCCGCGGTGTCGAGCGGCCCCTTCGCGGCGAGGACCCGCGCCACGCGCTCGGGAGCGCCGAGGAAGCGCGACTGGAGGCGTGTGAGCCCGTTCGACATGGGGAGCGGCCCGCCGTTCATGGGCGAGACGGAGAGCGTCGCGCCGCCGCCGTCGCGCATGTAGACGCGGTCGCTCGCCAGGGCGAGCTCGAGGAGCGAGCCGGCGAAGGCCGAGCCGGGCTCGACGAGGGCGAAGAAGGTCTTCGCGGTGAGGTCGACCCGCTTCAGGACGCGCCGCATGTGCAGCACGACTTCGCGGACGAGGCCGTCCTCCGCGTGCCGCGAGAGCATCTCGTCCACGGCCAGCACCGCCTCCGGGCTTCCCGCCGTCCGCAGCGCCACCACGCCGACCTCGGGGTGGTTGAAGCGGAGGTCGAGGATGGCGTCGTCGAGCTCGCGGAACGCCTGGAGCGCCCACGCCCGCGCCCCCGCCTCGGCGAGCTCGGCCGGCGTGCCGGGCTCGCGCCCGGACGGCGCCCGCACCACGAGCTCGGCCGTGCGGGCGGCGGCGTTCACCGCGAGCGAGACGTGGCGGTACTCCGTCCCAGCCGCGGAGCGCCGCGCCTCGAGCGGCGGCAGCGCCACGGGCCGGAAGGGACGTCGCCGGCTCCGCGCCACGAGCGCATCGAGGCGGCGCTTCACCGCCGCGTCGAACGAGGCGCGGGGCGGCGCCTCGTCCACGAGGCCCCACTCCACGGCGCGCTTGCCCTTCACGCCCTCGGCGATCGTGGAGAACACGTCCGCGAGGTCGCGACGGACCTTCCGCTTGTCGACGAGGCGCGTGAGGCCGCCCGTCCCGGGGAGCACGGCGAGGAGCGGCGCCTCGGGCAGGCTCACGACGCTCGAGCCGTCCTCGACGAGGGCGATCTCGTCGCACGCCAGGGCGAGCTCGTACCCGCCGCCGCTGGCGGTGCCGTTCAGCGCGGCCAGGGAGCCGATCCCGCTCTCCGCGCTCATCCCCTCGAGCCCGACCCGCGTCTCGTTCGTGTACTTGCAGAAGTTCACCTTGAAGCCGTGCGCGGAGGTGCCGAGCATGTAGATGTTCGCGCCCGCGGAGAAGATCCGGTCCTTCCCGCTCGTCACGGCGAGCGCCTTCACCTCCGGATGCTCGAAGCGCACCCGCTGCAGCGCGTCGGCGAGCTCGATGTCGACGGCGAGGTCGTAGGAGTTGAGCTTCAGCGTGTAGCCGCCCTCGCCGCCCGGCGGGCGCAGCCCGCCGTCCTCCGCGACGTCCATGATTAGGCTGGCGACCGGGCCGGCCGTCTCCAGCCGCCAGTGGCGATAGCGCGAGGGATGCGTCTCGAAGCGGACCGGTTCGCCGGCGGCGGCTGCGGTGGCTGCCATGCGGTAAATCGGTACTGCAATACTTGATTCGGATCAAGGCACCCGGCGGGGTGTGCCGGGAGCGGCCGGGAGAGCGGGAGAGCGAGCGGACTTTGCGGCGGCCGAGAGGCGGCCGGAGGAGCGGTCGGGGTCGAGGTC
>DATDDC010000028.1:0-11789 GCA_036523995.1 Anaeromyxobacter sp. | reverse complement strand
GCCTCGGCGATGATGTTGCCGATGGTCTCGTCGCCGTTCGCCGAGATGGTGCCGACCTGGGCGATCTCCTTCTTGCCCTGGGTGGGCTTGGAGAGCTTCTTCAGCTCGGCCACCACGGCCTCGACCGCCTTGTCGATGCCGCGCTTGATCTCCATGGGGTTGTGGCCGGCCGCGACGAGCTTCGAGCCCTCGCGGTAGAGGGCCTGGGCGAGCACGGTGGCGGTGGTGGTGCCGTCGCCGGCGACGTCGGAGGTCTTCGAGGCGACCTCCTTCACCATCTGCGCGCCCATGTTCTCGAACTTGTTCTCGAGCTCGATCTCCTTCGCGACCGTCACGCCGTCCTTGGTGATGGTCGGGGAGCCGAAGCTCTTGTCGATGACGACGTTCCGGCCCTTGGGGCCGAGCGTCACCTTCACCGCGTCGGCGAGCGTGTTCACGCCCTTCAAGATGGCCTCGCGGGCCTTCTGATCGAAGATGATTTCCTTGGCAGACATTTCTATGTCACTCCGCGTGATGAGGTTGGACCGCGACTACCCTTCGATCACGCCGAGGATGTCCTCCTCGCGCATGATGAGGTGCTCCTCGCCGTCGATCTTGACCTCGGTGCCGGCGTACTTCGAGAAGAGGATCCGGTCTCCGGCCTTCACGTCGAGCGGCCGGACCTTGCCGTCCTCGAGCACCTTGCCGTTGCCCGCGGCGATCACCTTGCCCTCGATCGGCTTCTCCTTGGCCGTATCGGGGATGATGATGCCGCCCTTCGTCTTCTCCTCCTCCTGAACCCGCTTCACGATGATGCGGTCCTGCAACGGACGGATCTTCATGGATGGCTCTCCTGTCGGTGTCATCCCTGCCCCGTTCGGGGCGGGAAGGTCGCGGTCTTTCCAAAGTCCGCCTGGCAGTCATGGGGATCGACTGCCAGCGGCGCGCGTATCCTAATTCCGCGCCCCCTCCTGTCAAGGGACCGGGCCCGATGCCGCATCTCCCCGAGCCCCGGGGGCTTTTGCACCCCGAATGGCAGTCCCGTCGGGCGACTGCTCGATCGCGTCCGGGCGCCTCGGTCCCCCCCGGAGCGGCGGGCGCTGGCAGTCCAAAAGCTCATTTGCTACCGGGGGTTGCGGGGTTCGGATCGGTCTCATACCGTAAAAGGGACGGGCGCCCCCCAGGGAGGGGGCCGGGCGCTCGGGCGGTGCCGGAGACGGAGGGAGGCCAAAACGCGTGAGCAGCGGGATCGTCATCGGAAAAAGCGCGCACGAGTTCTTCCGGGAGATCCTGACGGACGTCCTCTCCCACCGGCGCGCGCGCGTCCAGGAGGTGACCGAGTTCTACCTCGTGAACCTCCTCGCGGGCTTCCTCGAGAAGGAGCGGCTCTTCGTCGAGCAGCCCGACGGGACGGTCACGGTGGAGCCGCTCGCCCTCATCCTCCTGCGCGCCGTCGGGGCGGACCGCCGCGGCCGCGCGGCGCACCTCCGGCGCCTGGGAGACACGGCGCTCTTCGTCTCCGGCTTCTTCGGCGACTCGCTCGCCCGCTCACTCGTCGACGTCGGCTACTACATCGCCATGGGCGAGCGGGCCTACGGCGCCCTGGCCGAGAGCGAGCGCGGCGGGAACCCGTACGAGGAGCTGGCGGACCGCTTCCCGGAGTTCGTCGACCTGTTCGCGGAGATCGCCGAGCTCTCCGACCTGCGATCGAACCGGGGGCTGGTCCGCCTCTACGAGCGATTCCTCGTGACGCGCTCCGAGCGCGTCGCCCAGCAGCTCCGCGACCGCGGCGTGGCGCTCTTCAGCGGACCCGGCGCGCCGCCGGGACCGAAGAAGGGGCTTCTCCAGTGAGCCCACGGCGAGGGGCGCGCGAGACCCTCGCTTTCCTCCAGGAGGAGCTCGAGGCGATCTACGGCGTCGAGGCGCCTCGCGTGCACGAGTACCTCCTCTGCCGCGCCGAGGCGCGAGCCGTGGGCCGCACGCCCCGGGCGCCGGAGGAGCTCCTCATGGTCGAGGAGGAGGACGGCGTCGCCCTCGGCCTCTACCTCGACGAGAGCGTCATGGCCGCGGCCGGGGAGACGGACCCGCACGATCGCCGGCCCCGCCTCACCGCCCGCGGCTCGCTCGCGCCCATGGCGTGCGCGGCCGAGGGGGTGTCGCACTTCCTCTACGTGGCGACGCGCGCGCGGGCGGGCCGTCCCGTCTCGCTCCTCGAGCTCGAGGTTCAGGCCGAGGTGGACAAGTTCGCGCTCCTGCTCCTGCACCTGTGGCGGCGCGGCCTACGCAGGATGAGCAAGGCGCTCCGGCGGCGGCTCTTCGAGCGCGTCCGCTACCACGCCCACCTCGACGCGGAGGCGCTCCACCGCTACCGCGAGGCGAACCGGCTCGGCGGCGGCTACGCGCGCTGGCTCGAGGGGCGCTTCGTGGACGGCGCGGACATCGAGGGGCTCCTGCGGGAGCTGCGGGCGATGTACCGGCTCGGCGGTGGGGCGAAGCTCGCGTATCTGGGCGGGCGCACGCTGCAGTGAGCGGCGACGGGTCGACGGCGAGGCAAACCCCTCTCACGCCGAACGAGCTGCCAGGAGCATCGTGTCGCGCGCCCGCGCAAACGCACCTTCGGCGAGCCCGCCGGCTCGCATGTCCACAAGCACGAAGGGCGCGCCGATCGGGCGCGCCCCCTCGCCTGCACCGCTGCGGCGCGGGCCTACCTGAGCGTCCGCGTCTGCCCCGCGGGGATCGTCGCCTTCTCCTTGTCGAACTTCCCGGAGAGCGCGTCGCGGACCGACCGGTCGAAGCGCACCTTGCCCGTCGCGATCTCGCGCAGCGCCAGGACCGGCGGCTTGTTCTTCGTCTGGGGCATGAGCGGCCGGGCGCCCGCCATGAGCTGGCGCGTCCGCTTCGTCGCGAGCAGCACGAGCGCGAAGCGGTTGTCCACCATGGGGAGGCAGTCTTCTACGGTGACGCGGGCCATGGGCCGTCCTTCCTGGCTGTAAGACGGCGAAATCTATTCGGGCCGGGCTCGCCGGTCAACCTTCCCTGATATCCGGCCGGCCGGTGCAGCCGGCGCGCGTGACTCGACCGGGCGATCCTCGTGTGATAGCTCGGAACCGGGAGGGTCCACCGGCAATGCGCGCGTTCCTCCTCGTCGCCGCCGCCGTGCTGCCGCTCGCCGCCTCGCCGGCGGGCAGGCAGAAGATCGCGGTCCTCGACGTCCGCGCCGTCCAGGGCGTCGCGCCCGGGACGGCCGCCATCCTCACCGCCATCGTCGTGGACGGCGCGTCCAGGGGGTTCGACGTCATCAGCCAGTCGGACGTGGCGGCGATGATCGGCTTCGAGAAGCAGAGGCAGATGCTCGGCTGCGCCGAGGACTCGGGCTGCCTCGCCGAGATCGGCGGCGCGCTCGGCGTCGACTACGTGCTCTCGGGACAGGTGGGGCAGATCGGGTCGCGCTACCACCTCTCCCTACGGCTCCTCGACTCGCGCAAGGCCAAGGTCGCCTCCCGCGTGGCGCGCTTCTCCGAGCGCGACGACGACGCGCTCGCCGCGGCCGCCCAGGCCGCCGTGGCGGACCTCATGGCGGGGGTGGGCCAGGCGAGGGGCGTCCCGCCGCCGCTCCCGCCGGGCGCGGGCGAGCCCTCCGCGATGCCGGACCTCTCCGCGCGCCCGAAGGCGCCCGCCGCGGGGGCCACGAGGGCGGACCGGTCCTTCTGGTCGAGCCGCGCGGCGGCATGGACGACCCTGGGCGCGGGCGTCGCGCTCGCCGCGGGCGGCGTCGTCTTCGGCCTCCAGGCGCGGGCCGCTCGGAACGACCTCGCGGACGCCTGGCGGCGGCCCGACTACGCGAGCTTCTACGACCGGAAGTCGAGCGAGGCGAAGCGGGACGCCCTCCTCGCGAACGTCCTCTATGGCGCGGGGGCGGCCACGGCCGGCGTCGGCGTGTGGATGTTCGTCCGGAGCGGACCCTCGACGGTGACGGTCGCGCCGCTGGCGGGGAGCGGAACGCTCGGCCTCGCCGCCGCGGGCGGGTTCTAGGAGCGCCGATGAAGACCTCCGCCCGCCTGCTCGCCTTCGTCGCCCCGGCGCTCGCCGCGCTCTCGGCCTGCGTCGTCTCGACGGGCGACCTCGAGCCCAAGACCGCCGCGGACTGCCAGCCCTTCGAGAAGCCCTGCGGCTACCGCTGCGTCTCCCTCGACGACCCCGGCACCGGCTGCAGCAACGAGAGCTGCGACGCGGTCGATCTCTTCACGGACCCCTCGCACTGCGGAGCGTGCGGCCACTCCTGCACCCTCACGGCGTGCGTCGAGGCGGTGTGCCTCCCCGAGTCGCTCCAGCGCGGCACGGCGGGAGACCTGCGCGGCATCGCCGAGATGAACGGGACCCTCTACTGGCTCGAGGGCTCCCAGGGCGGACGGCTCGTCTCGTGGTCGCCGTCGGCTGGGAGCGGCGCCTTCACGAACGCCAACGCGATCGTGGTGACGACGCTGCTCGACGCCGCGGCGGGCAGGTCGAATGCGCCGAGCGCCTCCCGCATCTCCGCGCTCCCCTCGCTCGGTCGCCTCTACGTGGCTGGCTCGGGCGGCGGCCTGCCCACGAACAACCTCACGCTCTGGGAGATCGACCCCTCCGGTCCCTCGAAGACGAGCTTCTACTCGGAGGCGTCCGTCGCCGGCATCGTCGTGGACGGGATCGCCGCGACGGGCGCGGGCGTCCACTACGTGCGGTCGGACGACCTCCGCCTGGCCTTCGCACCGCCGAGCGCGGTCACGCCGACGTTCATCTCCACCTCGAACACGCAGGCGCTTCGCGGCCTCGCGGTCCTGGGGAACGACGTCTACTACGGCTTCTCGAGCGACTTCGGCACCTTGGCCCGGGTGAGCGGCGCGGGCGCGGAGGTGGTGGTCGCCAGGGGAGTGGGCACGCTCCCGCATCGCCTGGCCGCCGTGGTGGGCGGGAGCGGGGCCCTCGTCTACTTCGCCTCGGAGGACGACGGGAGCGCGCGGCTCGTCGACGGCCCGACCCTCGTGCAGATCTACTCCGGGAGCGGCGTCCCGCACGCCATCGACGTCGCGGCGGACTCGAACGGCGCCTACTTCTTCGACCCGGTGATCGGCGAGGTCCTCGAGTATCGCGCCGACGGGTGGTTCTTCCCGCTGGCGCGCGGCGCTGCGCCCTTCGGCATCGCCGTCGACTCGACCTACGTCTACTGGACCGACGCCTCGGGCTCGGTGATGCGCGTGCCGAAGTAGCGGGCGCCTCACGCCTTCCAGAAGTCGCCCGCGCCCGCCCGGTCCTTCCTGAGGTCGTGGCCGGGATCGAGCCGGACGAAGGTGCACATCTCGTTGAGCCGCGAGTAGATGCGGTCGCCCACCCTTCGCGGGAGCGTCATCTGCTCGGCGTCGCGCTGGAACTCGGGCGTGCGCGTGCGCACGACGCGGCCCGGCTGCTCGGACACGGGGCTCTCGCGCTCGTCCAGGAAGTAGTTGGTCGCGAAGAGCGTGGCCTGGCCGGAGTTGAAGCGGCGGCTGATGAGCTCGTCCAGCATCGACCGCTCCCACTCGGTGCCGCGCTCCTTCCCCAGCTCGTCGATGGCGAGGACCGGCACCGAGAGCAGCGGCTTCAGGATGTCCATGTGGCTGCGGTTCTCGGAGAAGCCGGCGCGGATGTCGGAGAGGAGCAGCATGAACTCGACGTACCGGCCGGCGATCCCCTTCTCGAGGGCGAGCCAGCGCAGCGTCGCGACGAGGAGGTGCGTCTTGCCGGCGCCGGGCCGGCCGTAGAGCAGGAACCCCTTCGTCGGCTCGTCCCGGCGGAGCTTCTTTGCGAAGTCCTCGGCGACGGCCTTCGCCCGGGCGTGATCGGGCGACCATCCCTTGAACGCGTCGAAGGAGGCGCGTGCCACGGCGGCGGGGATGCCGATGCGGTTGAAGAGCGCGATCCGGTCGTCGAGGTGGCGGCAGGCGCAGACCTGCGCGACGGTGGACGAGCCGGACGGGACGAGCGTGTAGCCGGTCCCGCCGCAGCGGGGGCAGGCCGCCTGGCAACCGCAGCGGCGCGCCCGCGCCGCCGCGCCGGGGACCTGGTCGACGAGGTAGCCGATCCCTCCGCACTCGGAGCAGGCGGTGTCGGCGGCGGGCGGCATGGGAGGCGCGGAGTCTACACCGATCCGCGGAGGCAGGTGAGCCCGGCCGCGCGGGCCGCGTCGAGGAGGTGCGCTCGCAGCGCCTCGCGGTGGCCGCGCAGGCTCTCGTCGCGGCGGCGGGGGCCGGCGAGGAGCCGGATGCGCGGCCCCAGGGCGCGCCGCTGCGCGGGCGCGAGGCCCGCGAGCCACGCCGAGAGGATGCGCCCGTCCGCCTCCGCGAACGCCGTCTCCACCCGCTCGAGGGGCGTCCCGGGGTGAGCGTCCGCGGCCGCGAGGGCGCGCCAGGCGGCGCGGTACCCCTCCCGCTCGCCGCCCGGGGCGAAGCGCCCCGCCTCGGTGAGGATCTCCCTCGCGCGGGCGAGCCGGGCTCCCGCGGCGGCCTCCTCGCCTGGAGGCGCCGGCGCCTCGCCCACCCTTGCATCGCGGTAGGCGTGCCACTCGTCCTCCACCGCGAAGCGCAGCGCCCGGATGGAGCGAGGGCCCGACGCCCGCCGCTCCGCGAGATCCTCGAGGCCGCGGCGCAGGCCCCGGCACACCACCGCCACGGGCAGCCCACGCCGCTCCCACTCCGCGACGACCTCCTGGTCGAGCGGCGAGAGCATGAGCGCGCACCCGCGGAGCCCGAGGAAGTACTCGGCCACGACGGCCTGGTAGTCGAGGGCGGTGGCGGGCAGATCGGACATCCGGAGCTCGAGGATAGGCGGGAGGTACGACGCCCCGATTTCCTGGCGGTCCGGACGGCGGCGCGGTCGAGGGCGAGGTCGAGGTCGAGGTCGGGGTCGAGGTCGGGGTCGAGGTCGGGGTCGAGGTCGAGGTCGAGGTCTGCGCCGCCGCCGGCGTCGGGACCCTTCGGCTGCGCGGGGGAGCTTCGGCGGCGTCGCTACGCTCCGGGTGAACGGCCGTCCCGCCGACCGGACCCGCCGTCGCCGCGGGCGGCGCCTCCGCCGGCGCCGGCTTCTCCGGAGCCGCCTCTCCCTGCCCGAGCGCGAGCGCGATCACACAGATGGCGAAACCGCTCATCGAGCTCGCGAGCTTATGCTAGCGTCCCCGGCCATGGCCAGCGCGCCCCGCGAGGTCTGGGGAGACCTCGCCACAACGGCCTTCGTGGAGGCAAGCCACCTCTTCAAGTCGCTCGAGCCGGACGCGCTCGGCGATCTCCTGCAGCTCGCGCGCGTGGTCTCCTTCGCGGCTGGAGAGACGATCTCCGCCGAGTCCGACGAGGGCTTCCATCTCGTGATGGAGGGCGCCGCCACCGTGCTCGTCGCGACGGCGGGCGGCCCGGTGGAGATCGCGCGGCTCGAGCGCGGCGCCTTCTTCGGCGAGGACCGGGTGCTCGGCGGCGGCCGGCGGGCGTCGCTCGTCGCCGCGACCGAGGCGACGCTGGTCGCGTTCCCCGCGCCCGTGATGGCCGCCATGGGCGAGCGCTTCCCGAAGCTGAAGAAGCTCCTCGAGACGGTGCTCGCGGCCCGCGAGAGGAACGCCGCCCAGAAGGTCGCGCCGTAGCGGCCGCGGCCCCGCCGCGGGCCGTCTCCGCGCCGCCGGGCCGCCGTCCCTTTCGCGAGCGGCGGCGGGACTCTTTCGCCGGCCCGGCGTGTAACGCCGTGGGGCAGTTGTGCTAGGTTCCGCAACCCATGCCGCGCCGCACCGACATCCGGAAGATCATGATCGTGGGCTCGGGGCCGATCGTCATCGGCCAGGCCTGCGAGTTCGACTACTCGGGCACCCAGGCCTGCAAGGCGCTCAAGGAGGAGGGCTACGAGATCGTCCTCCTCAACTCGAACCCGGCCACGATCATGACGGACCCGGGCTTCGCGGACCGGACGTACATCGAGCCCATCAACCCGGAGGTCGGCGAGCAGATCCTGGCCCGGGAGAAGCCGGACGTGCTCCTCCCCACGCTCGGCGGCCAGACGGCGCTCAACCTCGCCGTGGCGCTGGCGAAGAACGGGGCGCTCGCCCGGCACGGCGTCGGCCTCATCGGGGCGTCGCTCGAGGCCATCGAGAAGGCCGAGGACCGCCAGCTCTTCAAGGACGCGATGAACCGGATCGGCGTCGCCATGCCGCGCTCCGGCTACGCGAGGAGCTGGGAGGAGTCGCAGGCGGTCGCCAAGGACATCGGCTTCCCCATCATCATCCGGCCCTCCTTCACGCTCGGCGGCGAGGGCGGCGGCGTCGCCTACAACCTGGAGGAGTTCGAGCCGCTGGCGCGGCGCGCGCTCGCGCTCAGCCCCACCCACACCATCCTCTGCGAGGAGTCGATCATCGGGTGGAAGGAGTACGAGCTCGAGGTGATGCGCGACAAGAAGGACAACGTCGTCATCATCTGCTCCATCGAGAACGTCGACCCCATGGGCGTGCACACGGGCGACTCCATCACCGTCGCGCCCATCCAGACGCTCACCGACAAGGAGTACCAGGTGATGCGGGACGCCTCGATCCGCATCATCCGCGAGATCGGCGTCGAGACCGGCGGCTCGAACATCCAGTTCGGCGTGCATCCCAAGAACGGCCGCATGGTCGTCATCGAGATGAACCCGCGCGTCTCGCGGTCGTCGGCGCTCGCCTCCAAGGCGACGGGCTTCCCCATCGCCAAGATCGCCGCGAAGCTGGCCGTGGGCTACACGCTCGACGAGATCCAGAACGACATCACCCGCTACACGCCGGCGTCCTTCGAGCCGACCATCGACTACGTCGTGACGAAGGTGCCCCGCTTCGCCTTCGAGAAGTTCAAGGGGGCGGACGACACCCTCACCACGCAGATGAAGTCCGTGGGCGAGGTGATGGCCATGGGGCGCACCTTCCAGGAGAGCCTCCAGAAGGCCATCCGCGGCCTCGAGATCGACCGCGCCGGCCTCGAGTCGCCCCTGAAGAAGCGGCCCGGCGATCGCTACGCCCAGTCGGAGATCGACGAGATCCGCGCCCAGGTCCGCGTCCCCAGGGCCCACCGGCTCTTCTGGCTGGCGGAGGGGTTCCGAGCCGGGCTCTCGGTGGACGATCTCCACGCGCTCACCTTCATCGATCCCTGGTTCCTCCGCGAGATCGAGGAGATCGTGCGCACCGAGTCGGACCTCGCGAAGGGGCTCCCCCAGGGCGCCGAGGCGCTCCGCGCCGTGAAGGGGATGGGCTTCTCGGACAAGCGCCTCGCCCAGCTCGCCGGGACGACCGAGAAGGCCGTGCGCGACGCGCGCTGGGCCGCGGGCGTCCGCCCCGTCTTCAAGCGCGTCGACACCTGCGCGGCGGAGTTCGAGGCGTACACGCCCTACCTCTATTCCACGTACGAGGAGGAGTGCGAGGCGAAGCCCACCGACCGGCCCAAGGTGATGATCCTGGGCGGCGGGCCGAACCGCATCGGCCAGGGCATCGAGTTCGACTACTGCTGCGTCCACGCCTCCTTCGCGCTCTCCAAGGCCGGGTTCGAGACCATCATGGTCAACTGCAACCCGGAGACGGTCTCGACCGACTACGACACCTCCGACCGCCTCTACTTCGAGCCGCTCACCCTCGAGGACGTGCTCGAGATCGTCCACGTGGAGAAGCCGAAGGGGCTCATCGTCCAGTACGGCGGGCAGACGCCGCTCAAGCTCGCCGTGCCGCTCGACGAGCTGGGCGTGCCCATCTTCGGGACCACGCCCGACGCCATCGACCGCGCCGAGGACCGCGAGCGCTTCTCCGACCTCATCGAGAAGCTCGGGCTGCGGCAGCCGAAGAACGGCGTCGCCCGGAGCGCGGACGAGGCCTTCGGCGTGGCGCACCGCATCGGCTATCCGGTGATGGTCCGCCCCTCCTACGTGCTCGGCGGGCGCGCCATGGAGATCGTCTTCGACGACAAGGACCTCGAGACCTACCTGCGCGAGGCGGTGCAGGCCTCGAACGAGCGGCCCGTCCTCATCGATCGCTACCTCAAGGACGCGGCCGAGGTGGACGTCGACGTCGTCTCGGACGGCAAGGACGTCGCGGTGGGCGGCGTCATGGAGCACATCGAGGAGGCGGGGATCCACTCCGGCGACTCGGCCTGCGCGCTCCCGCCCTACAGCCTCTCCGCCGAGGTGGTGGCCGAGATCGAGCGCCAGTCGGTGGCGCTCGCGAAGGAGCTCGGCGTCGTCGGCCTCATGAACGTCCAGTTCGCCATCCAGGGGAAGGACGTGTACGTCCTCGAGGTGAACCCGCGCGCCAGCCGCACGGTGCCGTTCGTGGGCAAGGCCACCGGGCTCCCCCTCGCCAAGGCCGGCGCGCTCTGCATGGTGGGAAAGACCCTGCGCGAGGCGGGCGTGGCCGGGATGGCCCGGCCGAAGCACATCTCGGTGAAGGAGGCGGTGTTCCCGTTCGCGCGCTTCCCGGGCGTCGACACCATGCTCGGCCCCGAGATGAAGTCCACGGGCGAGGTGATGGGGATCGACCAGGACTTCTTCCTCGCCTACTTCAAGGCCCAGGCGGCGGGGGGCAACGCGCTCCCCGCCAGCGGGGCGGGGAAGCGGGCGTTCGTCTCGGTCCGGGACGGGGACAAGGAGGGGGTCGTCGACATCGCCCGCCGGCTCGTGGGGCTCGGGTTCGAGGTCCTCGCCACCGGCGGGACGAGCCGGTTCCTCGGGGCGCGCGGCATCGCCACGACCCTCGTGAAGAAGGTGCAAGAGGGGCGCCCGTCCATCGTCGATCGCATCAAGGACGGCGAGGTCCACTTCGTGGTGAACACGACCTCCGGGAAGCAGGAGATCGCCGACAGCTACTCCATCCGCCGGGAGACCCTCATGAAAGGTCTCCCGTACTGCACCACGCTCACGGCTGCCCGCGCGGCGGTCGGCGCCATGGAAGCGGCGCGTCAGGGCAAGCTCGGGGTCCGCTCCATCCAGGAGTACCACGGCCTCGCCCGGTGACCCGAAGGTTGACCTCCCGTTGACAGGGCTCCACCGGGCGGCCTACTGAATGGTGTCGGACGCGGCCGCCCCGGAGCTCCGGGCCGGCCGCCTGCTTTTTGCGAGGAAGGTGACGGATGTCGCAGCGCGTCCCGATGACCAAGGGCGGGCTCCTCCGGCTGAAGGAGGAGCTGAAGCGCCTCAAGAACGTCGAGCGGCCCAAGATCGTGAAGGAGATCGCCGAGGCCCGCTCGCACGGCGACCTCTCCGAGAACGCCGAGTACCACGCCGCCAAGGAGAAGCAGAGCCACGTCGAGGGCCGCATCGCCCAGGTCGAGCACTGGATCGCCACGGCCGAGGTCATCGACGTCTCGAACCTCCAGGGCGACAAGGTCGTCTTCGGCGCGACCGTCACGCTCGAGGAGGCGGAGAGCGGCGACAAGGTGAAGTACCGCATCGTGGGCGAGCTCGAGGCCGACCTGAAGCAGGGGCGCATCTCGGTCACGAGCCCGATCGCCCGCGCGCTCATCGGGCGCTCGGAGGGCGACACGGTCGTCGTCCGCACGCCGGGCGGCCAGAAGGAGTACGAGATCCAGGCGGTCGAGTTCGTCGAGGACGAGGTCCCCGGCGAGTAGCGCTTCGCGCTGCGCGCGTCCGACCCTGCTGCTACCCTTCGCCCGTGGGGCGAGGACCGGGCGACGCATCGGGCGGGATCGGGGGCGAGCTGCCGGAGACGAGCGCCGCGCGGGCGCTTCTCGCGCTCGTGCCGCCGCTCCGCTTCGCGCTCGCGGGTGAGGCGCACGCGAACCGGCTCGCGGGGT
>DATDDC010000027.1:0-7212 GCA_036523995.1 Anaeromyxobacter sp. | reverse complement strand
CAGCATCGCGCCCTTGGGGGGGCCGGTGGTCCCGGAGGTGTAGACGAGGATGCAGCAGTCGTCGGGGGCGCCGGCCTCGATGGACGCATCGAGCTCCGCTCCCGCGGCCGGGTGGGCCGCGAGGAGCTCGTCGCCGAGCTGGAGGAGGCGCTCGAAGGAGAGGATCCGCGCGTCGGTGTAGCCCCGCATCCCCTTCGTGTCGACGCAGACGACGTACCTGAGATGCGGCAGCCCCTGCTTCTGGGCGAGCGCGTCGAGGACCTTGTCCGTCTGCTCCTGGTCCCCCGTGAACGCCGCGACGGCGCCGCAGTGCCCGACCACGTACTGCAGCTCGGGCCATGGGCTCGTGGGGTAGACCCCGACGACGATGGCCCCGAGCGACTCCGCCCCGAGGTCCGCGTAGAACCACTCGGGGGTGTTGACGCTCGCGATGGCGACCCGGTCGCCGGCCTTCACCCCGAGCGCGCGCAGGCCGAGGGCGACGCGGCGGGCGGTGGTGTAGTAATGCGCCCAGGAGTAGCGCCGCCAGAGGCCGCGGTCCTTCTCGCGGAGGGCGAGGGCCTGCCCCAGCGTCATCGCCCGGTGGCGGAGGAGCTGCGGGAGGGTCGCCTCGCCGCGCGCGAGCCGCTCCGCGAGCGCCTCCGGGGGAAGGGCCGCCGCCGGCAGCGGCGCCCGGCCGGAGGGCGCGACGGGGCCGGAGGGGTTCGCGCTAGCCACGGGCGCACCCTTTCCAATCCCGCTCCGCCGGGGCGGGACCAGCGGCGGGAGCCGAGGCTGCGCCGAAGTACGCCGTCGCGACCGCGTCGTTCCCGGCGATCTCCCGGGGCGTCCCCTCGGCGATCTTCTCGCCGAAGTTCAGCACGTGGACGCGGTCAGAGATGTCCATCACGATCCGCATGTTGTGCTCGATCATCAGGACGGAGGTCGCGTACTCGTCCCGGATGTCGAGAACGAACCGCGCGATGTCCTCCGTCTCCTCCTGGTTCATCCCGGAGACCATCTCGTCGAGCAGCAGGATCTTCGGCTCGCAGGCCAGGGCGCGGCCGAGCTCGACGCGCTTCTGCTGGCCGTAGGACAGGGTCCCGACCACCTTGTTCCGGAGCTCCTCGATCTCCAGGAACTCGACGATCTCCTCGATGCGGTCCCGCGCCTCGATCTCCTCGCGGCGCGTCCTGCCGAAGAACATTGCCGCGGAGAGCACGCCGGAGCGCAGGTGAATGTGGCGGCCGACGAGCAGGTTCTCCACCACGGTCCCGTGCTTGAAGAGGGCCAGGTTCTGGAAGGTCCGGCCGACGCCGTGCCGGGCGAAGTCGGAGCCGGCGACATGGGACATGTCCGTCCCGTCGAGGATGACCCGTCCGCTGGTGGGGCGGAGGACGCCGCTCAGCAGGTTAAAGAGCGTGGTCTTGCCGGCCCCGTTGGGCCCGATGACGGCGCAGATCTCGCCCCTCGCGACCGAGAGGCTCACGTCGCGCACCGCGACGAGCCCGCGGAACGACTTCGTGAGCCGGTCTGCCACGAGGAGCGCCGTCACGCGAGCCACCTCTTCCGGCGCTTGTAGTGCTTCACGTCGCGCAGGCTCTTGCGATTGGCCCCGGAGACGCCGAGGTAGAACTCGCGCACGTCCGCGTTCCCGCGGAGCAGATCGGCGGTGCCATCGAGGACGACCCGGCCGCGCTCGACGATGTAGCCATAGTGCGCGATGGCGAGGGCGCGGTTCGCGTTCTGCTCGACCAGGAGGACGGTGAGGCCCAGCTCGCGGTTGAGTCGCCGGATCGCCTCGTAGATCTGGTCGATCACGATGGGCGCGAGCCCGAGCGATGGCTCGTCGAGGGCGAGGACCCGAGGGCCGCTCATGAGCGCGCGACCGATGGCGACCATCTGCTGCTCGCCGCCGGACAGGTACCCGGAGACCTGCCGCCGGCGGGCGGCAAGGCGGGGGAACATCTCGAAGACCATCTCGCGACGGGTCGCGAGGGCCCGCGCGTCCACCGCGTAGCCCCCCATGTCGAGGTTCTCGTCAACCGTCAGCGGCCCGAACAGCCGCCGACCCTCGGGGACCTGCACGATCCCGAGCCGGACGATCTGGTCGGCGGTGCGAGTGGAGAGGTCCACGTGGCCGAAGGAGAGGGTGCCCCCCTCGATCTCGCCGTCTTCCTCCTGGAGGACGCCGGCGACCGCCTTGAGCAGCGTCGACTTGCCCGCACCGTTCGAGCCGAGGAGGGCTACGATCCGTCCCGGCTCGACCTTCAGCGAGACGTCGCGGACGGCCTCGATCGCGCCGCCGTAGAGGATCTGGAGGTTGCGGATCTCGAGGACGCCGTCCCGGGCGCGGCCGACCAGTTCGGCGGGAGGAGCAACGCTCAGGTCCGGATGGCTCAATGCGAGACTCCGTTCGTTTGCGACGCTCGATCGACGTATGGACTGACTGGTCAGTCCGGAAGTCATGATGCTAGGCGAGCCCATCGAAGCATGTCAAGATGTCGCACGGGCGGGTCGCACGGCACGGCGCGCGCTCCCTCGCGGAGAGCGTGGCGGCTGGCCGCTTCGTCGGGAGCCGGCCCCAAGCGAGCGGACGCGCTAGAATCGATCGGGCCGCGCGCCGGTCCGGGGCGGCCTCCCGGAGGGAGAGGCACAGCGAGATGGCGAGAACGAAGACGGCCCGTGACGGTCTCTCCGCACCCGACGCGAACCCGATCATCGCGCGGCGGCGCGCCGAGATCGAGAAGGCCGCGGTCGACCTGTTCTCCGAGAGCGGCTATCACCAGACCACGATCGACGACATCGCGGGCCACCTCGGGATCGGGAAGGGGCTGATCTATCGCTACTTCAAGGACAAGACCGACGTGCTCCTGCGCGCCCTCACGGCCGTGCTCGAGGTCTACGATCGGGACGATCCGAACGCCCTCTGGGCAAAGGAGAGCGCCCTGAGGGCGCTCCAGTGGATCCTGCTGAACCTCTGCGCGGTCTCCGAGGAGCACCCGCGCGAGGTGGTGCTGGCCTACCGATCGACGAAGGACCTCATGCGCGAGCAGCGCCGCCACATCAAGGCGCTCGAGAACCGGATCGTGGCGGACATCCGAAAGCGCATCGAAGCCTGCGTTCGGGAGGGGCTCCTGGACGCGCCCAACGTTCGCGCCCTGGCTTACCAATTCGTAATGTACGGGCACGCCTGGGCGCTCAAGAACTGGGCGCTCCGGAAGGACTTCACCATCGCGCAGTACGTCGGCGCGGGCGAGCGGCTCCTCGTCGTCCCGTTCCTCACCGAGGCGGGGCGGAGGGCGTACCGCCCCATCGCCGCGGCCGAGATCGCCGCGGGCCTCCGCGCCGTCCGCGAGTGACCTGCGCCGCGACACGTCCCCTCCTGCCCTGGCCGTCCGTCTTGACATAGTCCGACTGGTCGGTCGATTATAGCGACGAAGGGCACGCATGCCGAGGGGCCGAGCCGAGGACTACGGGGCGAAGCGGCAGGAGATCCTCGACGCCGCCGCAGCGGTGTTCGCGCGCACGGGCTACGCGAACTCGAACATGCTGGATGTCGCGCGCGTCTGCGGCGCGTCGAAGTCGATGCTCTACCACTACTTTCCGCGGAAGGAGGGAGTGCTCTTCGAGCTGATGCTCGAGCACGTCTCGGCGGTCCGCCGCTCGATCGAGGACCTGGTCGCCGGGACCGCGTCGGCCGAGGAGCGGCTGCGGGGGTTCGTCCGGATGTGGATCGCGAAGTCCGCGAGCGCCCGGAGCCGGCACGCGGTGCTCATGTACGATCTCAAGTTCCTCCCGCCCAGGCAGAAGCGAGCGATCGCCGAGGCCCGGCGCGACCTCGTCGAGCAGGTCGCCGGGATCGTGGGAGAGCTCAACCCGAGGGTCCAGTCGGGCGACTGGGCGCGGACCTACGCGCTGCTCCTCTTCGGCATGCTCAACTGGACCGACGTTTGGTACCGGAGCACGGGCCCGTACTCGCCGGTCGACCTCGCGGAGCAGGTGCTCCGGGTCTTCCTGCGGGGCCTCGGCGTCGATGGCGCGGCGACCGCCGTCGTCCGGTCTGGCGAGGAGGGCCGCCCCCGGCTCCAGCCTACCCGCGCCGCTGCCGGCGGGGGTCGCGATAGCCGCTCGCGAGGAACAGCCCGTCGATGACGGCTTGCCGCGTCTCCTCCGGGCGGATGACGTTGTGGATGTACCCGAGCGCGGCGGCGCGCCACGGCGCGTTGTCCCGCTCGATGTCGGTGGTGAGCACCCGCGCCAGATGCTCCGCCGCCTCCGGCCCCTCCCGCTCCGCCGCCTCGGCGATGCGCCGCCGGTAGAGCACCCGGACAGCGTTCTCGGCGGCCATGAACCCGATCTGGGCGTTGGGCCAGGCGCATACGTAGTCGCTGCCCATGGTGGGGCCGCCGAACACGAACAGGCCGAACCCGAAGGCCTTTCGCAGGATGACCGTTACCCGCGGAACCTGGACGTCGGCGAGAGCCTCAAAGAGCTCCATCAGGCGGGAGGCCACGCCGCTGCGCTCCGCCGCCGTGCCGATGAGGATGCCCGGGAGATCCTCGAGGAAGACGAGGGGCAGGCCGAAGTCCTTGCAGAGTCTGACGTGCTTGCGCGCCTTGGCGAGGGAGGTCGCCTCGAGGACGCCAGCCTGGTACATCGGCTGGTTCGCGAGGATGCCCACCGGGCGCCCCTCCACGCGCGCGAGCCCCACCACCAGGCTTCGTCCCCAGAGCGCGTGCAGCTCAAAGAAGCTGCCCTCGTCCACCACGGCGTCGATCACCTTGTGAACGTCGTAGGCCCGATTGATCTGATCGGGGACGATGTCGCATAGGGCCTCCCCGGCCGTGCGCGGGGGCTGCGGCGCGGCGCGCGGGGGCTCGAGCGACGAGTTAGAGGGGAGGTAGCTGAGGAACCGCTTTATCGCCTCGATGCTCGCTGGTTCGTCAGGCGCGAGCAGCGAGACGAGGCCGCTCGTCTTCGCCGCCGTCACGACCCCGCCCAGCTCTTCGTGGGTCGTCTTCTCGCCGACCGACGCCTGCACGAGCGATGGCCCGCACAGCCCGACCGTGCAGCCCTCGGCAAGCACCACGAAGTCGGAGGCGGCGGCCCAAAGCGACGGGTCGCCGTACGCATTCCCGAGGGCGGCAGTCACGCGCGGCACGCGGTCCACCTGGACCCGGTAGCCCATGAAGTCCTCGCCCTCGTGCGAGCCGATCGCCCCGGCGAACCGCGACCCGAGCAGATCGGGGATCCGACCGCCGTTGGCGTCGCCCAGGCAGACCAGGGGGTAGCCACGCTTCACCGCGAGGGACGCCAGGAGCCCCTGCTTGCGGCTCCCCACCCAGCCCGTCGTGCCGGCCATCACGGTGGCGTCCACGGCGACGACCGCCACCTTGCGACCGTCGACGAGTCCCACGCCCGTGATGGCGGCGTCCGCCGGGGCCGCCTCGCCGACCTCCTCGCGATCGGAGTGCGCCAGCATCCCGATCTCCACGAACGACCCGGGCTCGACGAGGAGCGCGACCCGTTCTCGCGCCGTGAGCCTCCCCTTCGCGTGCTGAGCGGCGACCTTCTCCGGCCCCCCCTGGCCGCGCGCCAGGGCCCGGCGCCGCTCGAGCTCCGCCACGGCCTCGTCCTTCGCCGTGTGCTGCTTCATGGCACCTCCAGCGATCGCGGGCGCGAGCCTCCGCCGCTACGTGCGCTTCGTGCCGCCGCCGTGAAGCCGCCGAAGGTGCTGCGCGCGAGCTCCTCCGCGAACACGACCGACGCGACGGAGCCGAGGTCCGTTCCCCCGTACTCGGTCGCGTGGCGCATCCCGAGCAGGCCGAGCGTTCCGAGCTGCCGGATCACCGCGCGCGCGATCTTCCCGTCGCGTTCCCAGGCTTCGCCCCTCGGTACGATCTCCTCTTCGACGAGCCGGCGCACCTGCGCGCGCATCATCCGGAGCTCCTCGGTGATGCAGCTCGGGTCGGCGAAGCGGAACTCCGTCATCTCGTGCCCTCACGGTGCGATCTCGCGGGAGACCGGCGGCCGGCGCCTGACGCCGCCGCGCCGGCGATCACCCGGCTCGATGTCCCTCGTCGAAACGTTCCGGGGGCTCGCCCCCAGTGAAGAACTCGGCGGGATAGGCCGCGCGCAGGTCCGCGAAGACGCGCTCGGCGGGAAAGTCGGAGAAGTACCCGTGGTCGCGTCGGTACTCCATGTGGAGCCGGTTCTTCGCGTCGTACTGCTGGAGGACCGCGTCGCTGCGTCCGTCGAACTCGGTCGGCCGGACCCCGAAGCGTCGGCACAGCTCGATGTTGAACGCCGGCGCCGCGCGCACCCAGCGCCCGCCGAGGAGCAGGAGCGCGTAGCCGTGGTGGAGGACCACGGTCTTGCCTCCCATGGCCGCCTTGAGCTTCTCGGTCGAGAGGTGGTTCTCGACGTCCGAGAACCCGAGCGCGGCGGGGATCCCGACGGCCCGCGCCGCGGCGGCGAGCAGGATCGCCTTCTGGATGCAGTAGGCGCTCTCGACGGTCAGGACATGGCTCGCGGTGTGCGGCTTCGGGGCGAGCCGGACCGAGTAGGGATCGTACCTCCACCCGTCGCGGACCCGATAGAAGAGCGTCACGGCCTTCTCGACCTTCGTCCGAGCGGTCCCGATGGCGCTCCAGGCGAAGCGGTGCACCGCCGGGTGAGCCGAATCCAGGAAGCGGCTGGACTGCAGGTACTCGTGACCGGGGGTGGGCCACGATCCGGGCGGAGTGTGGATCATGGTACCGGTCGCCTTCTCGAACGCGAACCGCAGCGGTGGAGGAGCATGGGCGCCAAGCGATATAAACCGACCCGTCGGTCGGCGTCAATCATTGAGCTAGCGTAGAGCGCCGGGTCGCGCGGCGACATCGGCGGCCGTTGATATAACCGACCAATCGGTCTAATAGATGCTCCACGCAGCCCGTTTGGAGGTGCCGGATGGATGGATGCGCCGTCGCCTGCGAGGAAGTCCCGATGAGCCCGTTCGTCACCTCCGTCCTCCTCGTCGTCGGCCTCGTCGCCTTCCTCGTGACCCTGGCGCGCCGGCTTGCGCCGTTGCGCGCGCTCCGGAGCGAGGATCGGCAAGCCCCTGTCCGTGAAGGAGCTGAACGGGGCCCTGAGCACCATCTTGTCGAAGAGGCGTCCGAGCTGCGGGAACGGACGCGGGCCGACCGGCGGATCGTGGACGTGGCGGAGGTGGTCGCCGACGCGCTGACG
>DATDDC010000026.1:0-7871 GCA_036523995.1 Anaeromyxobacter sp. | reverse complement strand
GTCTCGCGGAGCGACGCCGCCGCGAAGGCCCGCTCCGGCCCGCACGGAGAGGGAGGCCCACGGTAGGGGATTCGAGCGAGAGCGACGCCGCCGCGAGGGCCCGCTCCGGCCCCGCGCGGAGACGGAGGCCCACGGTAGGGGATTCGGATTCACTCTCAGGCAGGCGCAGCGATCCGGATCAGCTGCAGCTTCACCTGTTCGCTTCTCTAGAAGAAGAAGTACCGCAGCGTGACGTTCGTCACCCAGCGCGTCCCCTCCTGCATGGCGGGCGTCTCGATCCCGCCGATGCGGAAGGGGTGTCCGAAGTGGACGCGCAGCAGCAGCGGGCCGAAGAGGACGTTCACGCCGAGCACGCCGGTCAGCGTCCGGTGCTCCCAGGCATCGAGGCTTCCGCCCTGGGGCGTGCGTCCCCAGTCGTCGAACACGCCGCCGAAGTCCATCGCCGCGACGCCCTCGATGTAGTCGAAGATGAAGAGGCGTACGAGCGGATCGAGCGGGAACTGCAGCTCCGCGTTCGCGACGTAGTAGTGCCGGCCGACGAGGAAGCCGACGTCGAAGGGATAGAGGCCGCGCAGGTTGTCTGCGGAGCTGAGCCACCAGGTCCGCTGCCAGTTGCGGCCCCGCTCGTCGGGGGCGAAGGTGGTGCCGAGGGCGGCGCGGAACCCCAGGTTCGCCCGCCCCACGATCTGGAAGTACTGCTGCGCGTCGAAGCGCGCGAACCCGTGGACGGCGCTCCGCTGCGGCAGGTACCCGCCGCCGAGCTCGAGGAGGAGCGAGCTGCCGGCGAGCGGGCCCGTGGCGTAGTCGTAGCGGATGGTGTCGTAGCCGAAGCGGACGGCCGGCTGGAAGTTGAAGCTCGCGCCGGCGTTCCTGGCGCGCCACTCGGCGTCGTAGGGATCCACGACCACGTCGATCGGATTGCCGGCCGTGTCGAGCACCGTGTCGGTGATGCTGCAGGTCACCACGAGCGATCCCGCGTACCTCCCCGGGCAGAAGCGCTGAACGCCCCCGAGCGTCAGCTCCAGCTCGAACCGCCGGAAGCGATCGAGCGGGTAGCGCAGTGCGCCCACGATGCCGAAGTCCCGCTGCAGGTAGGCGACGCTGCGGTCCTTCTGATCGATGTTCTGCTGCACGAAGTGGAATCCGCCGCCGATCCACCCGACGCGGTTCGAGCGGTCCTCGTAGAGGACGAGCCCCTGCGTGAAGTCGAAGGAGCCGTACACCGAGACGTCGACGAACAGCACGTGGTCGCGCAGCATGTCCGAGAACAGCGCCGCCGCGCGGCCCACCACGGTGCTGCCGCCGCCGCCGCCGTAGACGAACCCGGCCTCGGGCTTCCAGTTCTTGAGCGAGAAGGCCTTGTACTCGGTGACGTCGACGGGAAGGTCGGCCACGGGGATGGGGAGCACCTCGCCCACGGTGGGCGGGACCGGCGCCGGCGTGCTCTCGAGCCAGGCCACCTTGGGGACCTCCACCAGCCGGAAGGCGCCGCCGTGGAAGGTGGAGGCGAACACGCCGCGCCCGCTCGGCGCCAGCGCCGGAGCGGTGAGACCGGTGGTGAAGTCGGTGATCTGCTGGATCTGTCCCTGCTTGAGCACGTAGAGGTCGTTCTTCCCGTGCGCGTTGGAGGAGAAGAGGACGCTCCCGTCGGGCAGCGGCCTGGGGTAGCGATCCGACGCCGGAGCGGTGGTGAGGCGGGTGCGGGCGCCGGTCTGCGGGTCGACGCGGAAGAGGTTCGTGCGGCCGTGGTCGGTCGCGTCCGACGCGCAGTAGATGCCGTCGGGACCCCAGGACAGGTCGCGCTCGGTGTAGGGATCGTCGGTCAAGCGCCGGGCCACGCCGCCCTGGATCGGCACCACGTAGATGTCCTGCTGCCCGTCGCGCCCCACGCCCACGAAGGCGAGGGACTTGAGATCGGGCGACAGCGCCGGATCGGCGATCTGGATGAAGCGGCCGCCGCCGGGCGGCCGGATGTCGATGGTGCGGCGGCGCCCGGTCGAGATGCGGGGGAGGCGCCCGTCGCGCACCTCGTGCTTGAAGGGCAGGGCGTAGACGGCGTCGCCGAAGCCGCTCTGGGCGGCGAACACCACGAGGCCCGAGCCGACCGCGGCGATGGAGTGATCGATGGGGTGGAGCGACTCGACGCCGGGGACGCTGTCGGCCGCGATCTCCACGGAGCCGCGCGGGTTCCGCGCGTCGAAGAGGATGAGGCGCGCCCGCCCCCGGCCGCGGTCGATGACGCGCGCCACGAGCAGGTTGCCGTCGGGCGAGGCCGCGAAGTTCTCCGGCTCGTGCGGAAGGCCGCGGATCTCCCGCACCTGCGGCAGATCCTGCTTGGCGCGGAGGTACTCGGGGTAGTAGCGCCGCTTGAGCCACGACCTCCAGCGTCCGTCGACCTGCTCGATGGGCTCGTTCAGGACGCGGCGCACGAGCGCGCCGAAGTTCCGTCCGGTGGCCTGCGGCCCGCCCCGGTTGTCGCCGTCCATGAGGAGGAAGGCGTTCTCGAGGAAGGCCTGGATCTTCTCCTTGCCGTACACGTCCGCGATGAAGGCGATCCGCGCCTGGCCGAGCTTGTAGGTGGGGATGTAGCCGCGCGCGCGGTCCTCGGGGAAGGGGAGGACGTCGTAGCCCTTCTGCGGGTCCGGGTTCCAGACGAGGTCGCGGAGGTAGACGTCGGTCTCCGTGTCGATGCCGCCCTTCGAGTAGTACTCGGCGATGCCCTCGGTGAACCACAGCGGCAGGAAGTTGATGGGCGAGGAGATGTTCTGCGCCCCCGCGGCCTCGAGCATCTTCTGGATCTGGAACTGGTGGACCATCTCGTGCGTCGAGACCTCGATGAACCGGGAGTGATCCCCGAAGTAGGGGACGGTCATCTTGAGGTCCTCGGGAGAGGTCACCCCGAGCACGCCCTCGGTCACCTGGAACACGTTCTGCGTCTGGAACTCGCGCTGCGTCGCGAAGAGGATGTACGGGATGCGCTTCGTCGGGCTGTAGTGGAACTGGTCGACGAGCCGCGCGTACTCGCTCTGGATGGCGGGGAGGGCGCGCCGGGCCTGCGCCGCCTCGGTCTTGTAGTAGTAGAGCCGGATGCCGCCGGGGCCGCCGCCGGGGGGCGGGACGTCGACGTACTGCCAGTCGAACTCGTACCAGGCGACCTGGTTCTGACCGGGCCGCTCGGGGAGCACGAACACCTGCTCGAGCGGCTTATGGGGCCGGTTCGCGAGCGCGTCCATGGCGCGGAACGCGTCTCCCATGGAGGGGGCGCGAAGCATGAGCCCCTGGCCCAGCGCGGCGGCGGGAGCGAGGCAGAGCAGCGAGAGGAAGTACCTTCTCATCCCGCAACGTTACGTAGAGCGCCGCCGCCGGGCGAGCAACCGAAAGGATGCCTCCCGGGTGCCCGAGCGTCACCCACCTCGGCGCACCTGCCACCGGGTTGCACCGATCGTGAGAACGAACGCGCCTGACCCCGGCGGGTCCTCGTCGAGCCTCATCCCCAGCGCGACCTGCGCGGCTCTCCCGAAGCGGGCGGGAGCCCCGCGCCGCAGCGTGCAGCGCAGCACTCCGTCCGCGCCGGCGCGCAGGGTCGCCGGATCGAGGGGCTCCTCGGAGCCGTTCGAGAGGAGGAGGACGGGCGGGGCATCGGGCGGGCCGGGCTCGGCGAGGCCGCGCACGACGTACGGCGTCTCGCCGACCGACACGTACCCGCTCTCGCGACCCACCCGGACGAGCCAGCGTCCTCCGGGAGCGGGCTCGAGGGAACGCCAGAGGACCTCGAGGGTGCGCGCATGGGTGATCGGCTCGCCGCGGTGCAGGAAGCGCCCCTCCTCGTCGATGGAGAGGCCGCTCTGCGATCGGAGGAGCTCCAGGGCCTCGTCGTCGGCGGGCGGCATCCGGAGGATCATAGCGGTCGCGCCCGGGGTCGGCGCCGCCGCTGCCGTCGAGATCGCGGCCGGGGTCGAGCCTCGAGGTCGAGGTCGGGGTCGAGCGTCGAGGTCGGGGTCGAGCGTCGAGGTCGGGGTCGAGCGTCGAGGTCGGGCGGTTGCCGCCGCGCTCCGCGCCCGGTACACCCCGGCCGTGCCGAGAAAGGAGCCCCTCGTCCGGATCCGCTGCGAGCTCGAGGACGAGGCGCGCTGCCGGGCGGCGCTCACCCGCGCGGGCTTCGAGCCGGAGCGCTCGCTCTCGTGGCTCGTCGTCCGCGACGCCTCCCCCGACGCGGTCAACGAGGCGCTCGTGGCGGGCGGCGCGCTTCCGCGCGTGGCGGTGCGCGCGCGGATCGGGCAGCTCATCGGCTGGCTGCTCGACAAGGAAGGGAAGCTCGAGAGCCGCGGCGTCAACGTCGCGGCGCTCGTGTCGCGGGTGATCGAGGAGGGCGGCCTCGGCGCGCGCTACCGGCCGCGCCCGGAGCCGGAGCTCCTCCGGGCCGCCGCCGCGCTCTACGAGCACCTCGTCGCGACGGGCGCGGGATTTCTCTCCTGGGACCGCTTCGTCGAGGACTTCTGCGAGGCGATCTGAAGCCTTGGAGGGCCCGGCCCGCCCGGGCGGCGGAGCGAGGCGCTGCCCCGCGGTCGTTCGGATCCCGAGGCGCCGCGGGCCCCCGAGCCCCGGCGGCTCGCCGAGGTCACCGCATCGCCACGCGCAGCAGGTTCAACGCCTCGTAGGCCGCCATCCGGCGGATCCGCTCGCGGTCGCCGCGGTAGAGGCGCTGCACGGACTGCGCGCCGGCGGCGCCGGCGAGCGCGACGTGCACGGTGCCCACCGGCTTTTCGGGCGTCCCGCCCGTCGGGCCGGCGATGCCGGTGATGCCGAGCCCCCAGACCGCGCCGCCGACGCGCCGCGCCCCCTCGGCGAGGGCCCGCGCCACCGGCTCCGACACGGCGCCGTGCGAGGCGAGCGCCTCGGCCGGGACGCCGAGGAGCCGCTCCTTCATGGCGTTCGCGTAGACGACGACGCCGAGGTCGAACACGTTCGAGGCTCCGGGGACGCGCGTCACGAGCTCCGAGAGGAGCCCGCCCGTGCAGCTCTCCGCCACCGCCACGCGCTCCCCGCGCGCCGCGAGGCGCGCCACCACCAGCTCGGGCAGCTCGTCCTTGCCCTCGCCCCAGATCGCGTCGCCGAAGATGGCCCGCACCGCCGAGGCGATGCGATCCGCGTGCGCAGCGGCGTCGGGCCCGGGCACCGTCCACTTGAGGTGAACCTCGGGCCAGTGCGCGCGATAGCCGAAGCGGACGCCCTCGTTCGCCGGGTCGTCCATGACGGGCCGCATGGCGTGGTCCGCGTGCGACTCGGGGACGCCGAAGAGCTTGAGCACCCTCGCCGCAGGCACCTCGCCGAGCCGCGACGCCACGCGCGGGAGCACCCACTCCTCGCAGAGCCCCTTGTACTCGACCGGAACGCCGGGCAGGCAGGCGAGCTCGGCCCGGCCGACGCGCACGGCGAAGCCCGGGGCCGTCCCGAAGCGGTTCGGGATCACCTCGGCGCCGCGCGGGAAGCGGGCCTGCTTCTCGTTGTTGGGCGTCATGACCCGGCCGAAGCGCTCGAAGCGCCGCTTCAGCATCTCGAGCGAGGGCTCGTGCAGCTCGAGGGGCACCCCCAGCACGGCGGCGACCCGCTCGCTCGTGAGATCGTCCTCGGTCGGCCCGAGCCCGCCGCTCATCACGACGAGATCGGCGCGCCCGCAGATCTCGCGGAGCTCGGCGTCGAGGTCGCCGCGGTCGTCGCCCACGAGCGTCTTCCTCCGGACCATGACGCCGAGGTCCCAGAGCTTGTCCATGAGCCAGGCGGAGTTCGTGTCCACGACCTGGCCGGTGAGCAGCTCGTCGCCGGTGGAGAGGATCTCGACGTGGAGCATCACGGCACCACCCGCAGGAGGCGCAGGGCGAGGAGGGCCGCCCACGCCCAGACGCCCGCGGCGAGGTCGTCGAGGACCACGCCGAGGCCGTTCTTCACCCGGTCGAGCGCGGACGCGGGCCAGGGCTTCAGGACGTCGAAGATGCGGAAGAGGACGAACCCGGCCGCGACCGCCGGCCAGGAGAAGGGGACGAGCGCCATGGTGAGGAGGTAACCCGCCACCTCGTCGATGACGATGGGAGAAGCGTCGGCGATGCCCCAGTACTCGCCGGCGCGCTCGGCCGCGTACGCGGCCAGGGCCGAGAACACGAACGTGAACGCGACGTAGGCGCCCGGGGCGAGCCGGGAGACCACGAGGTAGAGCGGGATCGCGCCGAGCGTCCCGAACGTGCCCGGCGCGACGGGCGCGTACCCGCAGGGACCCCAGGCGGCGAGGAGCACCCAGGGCCCGGGCGGGCGGGAGGGGCGCGGCGGCCTCTTCGAGCGCATCCGGCCATCTTACCGGCGGGGCGCGATGGCTGCGCCGCAATGTCCATCACGCGAGCGCAGCGAGCGCGCCGGGAGGCGCCTCGCGAGGCGGCGAATGCCGCCGCGAGGCGCGAAGGGACCCGGCGAGCAGGGGTGGGCGCCAACGAGCTTCGCTCGGGCAGCGAGCGCAGGCGCAGCCGGATGAGGCTGCGCCGGAGCGAGCGGGGGGACCGGGGGGGCGCGAGGGCGAAGCGCGAGTGGCCCCCGCCAAGAAGACGGGCGGCACGCCCCGTGGTGATCAGATGTACTCGTCCTGCTCGTCCTTGTCGCCGTCCACGTCCTCCGGATCCGGCTCGAGCGCCTCGTCGGCGGCGAGCTCCGCGCGGACCGCGGCGGGGAGCCGCGACTCATCGCGCGCCGGGCGAGCCTTGGCGATGACGGACTCGGCGATCCCCATGGCGATGTACGCGGCCATGTAGACGACGAGCACGAACGAGGCGCGGGTGGCGACGCCGACCGCGAGGCCGGCGACGGAGAGGAACAGGAAGACCGTGAGGCTCTTCGTGGAGAGGTGCAGGTCCTTGAACGTCCGGTAGCGGATCGTCGAGACCATGAGGAAGGAGAGGACCATCACCACGATCGCGACCGGCACGCGCGCGGCCGGGTTCGTGGTGGAGCCGAACTGCCGGTAGTGCGCGATGACGAGGGCGACGATGGCCCCCGCCGCGAGCGGGATGGGGAGCCCCACGAAGAAGCGGGAGGAGCCCTTCTCGCCGCGGGCGGCGAGCACGTTGAAGCGCGCCAGGCGGAGCGCCCCGCACGCCGCGAACGCGAACGCCACGAAGATGCCGACGAGGCCGAGGGGAGCGAGCGCCCACTTGTACACGAGCAGCGCCGGCGCCGCGCCGAAGGAGATCACGTCCGCGAGGCTGTCGAGCTGCACGCCGAAGTCGGACTGCGTCTTCGTCATGCGCGCCACGCGGCCGTCGAAGCCGTCGAAGAAGATGGCGAAGAAGATGGCGAGGGCCGCCTGGTAGAGCTGCTCCGGCGTCGCATCCCCGGCGCAGAGGACGAGCGCGTAGAAGCCCAGGAAGATCGACGAGACGGTGAAGAGGTTCGGCAAGACGAACATCGCCTTCCGCAGATTGATCTGCATGGCTCCGCCGTCTCCTCTCGCGATCCGACCGGCCCCCTCCGGACAGCCGCGCGACCGCCCGCAAGGCCTGGGCGAAGCGGCAAGGCTGTCACGTGCCGCGCTTCTTGTCGAGCGGACCCGCCGCTGTCAACCCTCACCTTAACGCGGTGCGGCGCACGGTTCCCGGAGGACCTCGCCGCGGCCGAGCCGGACCCGCGCGCCCGAGCCGCAGTCCACCCACATGGCCGGGTCCGTCCACCAGCGATTCGCGACGGCGCTGGCGCGCGCGCCGCTCGCGAGGACGAGCCCCGGACCCCGGCCCGCCACGACGTTGCCCTCCAGCGCGGCGCTGGCGCCGTCGAGGAGGACGATGCCACCCGCCGATCCGCCGGACGCGTCCACGCCGCGGAGCGATATCTCC
>DATDDC010000025.1:0-3821 GCA_036523995.1 Anaeromyxobacter sp. | reverse complement strand
GGTGTACAGACACCTACTCAAGTTCCTGTTTTCAGTGTCCAGGACATTCTTAACCATGCTCTTGTGAAAGGAAGTCAAGTGATGTTCTGGCTACATCTGGTTGCCCAACCCAGGCTACTCTCAAGAGACAATGGGAACTTTCTTCCTTAATCTGTCAACGGCGGGCGCCGCCGCGGCGCCATCCGCCTCCGAGATCGCGGACCTCGGCTGGCGGGACGTGTTCCCGGACGAGCGCCTCGGAGCGATCATCGCGCTCGCGCTCGAGAACAACCGCGATCTCCGGGTCGCCTCGCTCAACGTGGAGCTGACGCGCGCCCAGCACCGGATCCAGCGCTCCGCGGAGCTCCCGGTCCTCGTCGCCACGGGGAGCGGGGCGCGCCAGCGCGTGCCGAGGGATCTCAGCCTCAGCCGGGAGCCCGCGACCACGTCGACGTACACGGTGGGCGGATCGCTGGCCTTCGAGCTCGATCTCTTCGGCCGGCTGCGGAGCCTCTCCGGCGCTGCGCTCGAGCAGTTCCTCCAGACGGAGGAGGCGCGGCGGAGCGTGCAGCTCTCGCTCGTGGCCGCGGTCGCGACGCAGTACCTCTTCGTCCGCGCGCTCGACGACCAGATCGCGCTCGCCCGCGGCACGCTCGAGACGCTCCAGGCCTCCTACGCCCTCACGCAGCGCACCTACCAGGCGGGCCGCACCTCCGAGCTCGACCTCCGCACGGCCGAGGCCCAGGTGGAGGCGGCGCGCTTCAACCTCTCCGCGGCGGAGCTGCAGCGGACGCAGGCCGAGGACGCCCTCGTCCTCCTCGTCGGGGCCCCGCTCCCGACGAGCCTTCCCGCGCCCCGGCCGCTCGACGCCCAGCGCGTCGTGGCCGACCTGCCCTCCGGCGTCTCCTCGGAGGTCCTGCAGCGGCGCCCCGACGTCCTCTCCGCCGAGCACTCGCTCCTCTCCGCGAACGCCGTCATCGGCGCGGCGAGGGCGGCGTTCTTCCCGTCCATCACGCTCACCGCCTTCGGCGGGAAGGCCAGCGCCGACCTCTCGAACCTCTTCCTGCCCGGGGCGGACACCTGGAGCTTCGCGCCGCGCATCAACCTCCCCATCTTCGCGGGCGGAGCCTTGCGGGCGAGCCTCGACGTGGCCGAGGTTCGCAAGTCCATCGAGGTCGCCCGCTACGAGCGCGCCATCCAGGTGGCCTTCCGGGAGGTCGCGGACGCGCTCGCCGCGCGCGACGCGCTCGGGACGCAGCTCGAGGCCCAGGAGGCCCGCGTCCGGGCCGAGCAGCGGCGGTACGAGCTCTCCGACCTCCGCTACCGCAAGGGCGTGGACAGCTACCTCGTCGTGCTCACCGCGCAGCGCGATCTCTTCGCCGCGCAGCAGGGCCTCATCCTGACGCGGCTCGCGCGCCTCGCGAACCTCGTCGACCTCTACCGCGCCCTGGGCGGAGGCTGGCGGGAGCGCACGGCGTCGGCGGGAGCGCGGGACGGGCGCAGCGGGAGCTGACCGCGGGCCCGCGGCCGGGTTGCGCGGAATTCGAGCGCCTGCCGTTTCGGGCGCCCGAGCTCGAATCCGCCGATGTTGCCGATCTCGTCGGGGCCCCGGCGCACGAAGCGCCGGAGCGCGGCCGCGATGTAGGTGCGCCGGGCACGACGTGCCACCGGGCGCGTCCGGGTGGACGGCGCTCGCCTGTACCCGGCGACCGTTCCTGATAGCATTCACGACGGGGCGAGCTCGCTCGCGCCCTCTCTCGTGCGGTGGCAGTACGAACCCGGGCGGCCCGGCCGCCACGTCCAGGAGGAAACATGAAGAGGCTATTCCTGAGCGCGGCGGCGCTCGCGCTGCTCCTCGGACCCGCGGCGTCGCGCGCGGGCGTCGTCATCGAGCTCTCGGCGGGCAGCGGCTTCCGCTACGACCCGAGCCCCACCGAGCGGACGCCCACGAACCTCATGGTGGCCCCCGGCTACAGCTTCCTCGGGATGGTCAAGCTCGAGCTGGGCCTCGTCGGCAACCTGGGCGACGTGAAGGGATCGAAGTTCGATCTCGACCTCCGCCCCATGATCGTCTTCTCGCCGCCGATCATCCCGGTCTACGCCCGCGGGATCTTCGCCGTCACGAACCTCACGAACGGTCCGCAGAAGGTCCAGTACGGCGGCGCCCTCGGCATGTCCTTCGGCGCGCTCGGCTTCGGCGGCTTCCTCGAGGCCGGCCTCGTCCCGCGCGTCGTCGAGGTCACCGACGCGACGGGCGCCAAGTCCGACAAGACCTACTGGCTCGCCGAGGGGCGGGTCGGCGTGTACTGGGACTAGTGCCGCTTCGCCTCGCCCGAGCTCCTGACGAACACGAGCCCGAGCCCGGAGTCCGGGCTCGGGCTCGCCGTCCCCAGCCCCGGCGAGTCGCGTCAGGCCTGCCCGGCCGCCACCAGGATCCACCGCAGCGCCAGGCCTCCGAGGAGCACGAGCGCGGGAGCGGCCCTCGTCATGGCCAGCCCGAGGCGGGCCTCGAGCGCGGCGAGGAGCGACGGGACCGCGAGGCCTGCGATGACGACGAGCGCCCAGAACGGCGCGGTGAACGGACCGCCGAGGAGCAGTTCCGCCGCGGCCTTGCCCGCCGCGCCGCCCGTGGTCAGGCCGGCGAGGAAGAGCAGGAGCACCACGAGCTCGAGGGCCATCGCGATGCGATCCCACCCGGCGAGGAGGTGGCGCTCCTCGTCCGCCAGGCGGCGGCAGAGCATGAGCAGCGCAGCCCCGGTGGAGAGGCCGGACACCAGGAAGAGCGGGCCGAGGAGCGCGGAGCTCCACAGCGCCCGCGCGCCCAGGGTCGAGAGCAGGATGCCGGTGTAGACGCCGAGCGCCACGCCGGTCACGACGCTGGCCCAGCGCAGCGCCGGGGCGTGCGCGAGGCCGAACCCTCGCGCGGCGCGGGCGAGCCCCCCGAGCCCGAACCGGCCCGCGAACGCGACGGCGCGCCCGGCCTGCGCCTCGTCGAGGCCGGCCAGGGCGGTCACGATGGAGACCGGATACACGAGCACGAGGATCCAGGCTCCCCAGCTCATGGGCGACGTCCAGCGGAAGGCGAGATAGAAGCGCCAGACGTGGAGCTTGTGGGCGAGGTCCAGGAAGAGCGCGCCCATGCCGAGCGAGACGAGCACCGGCGCGGCGAAGGCCAGCCAGCGCGCGGCGGGCGAGCGATCCTCGCGCTTCATCCAGAGCGCCGCCGTGAGGATCATCACCCCGGCCGCCATCCCGCCGAGGAAGAGGTAGACCGGGATCTCCCAGCCCCAGACGTGGAGCTGGGGGTCGATGAGCCGGCTGTGTCGTGCGACGTCGATCTCGTTCATGGGGTCACCTGTCCACGATCTCCGTTACCCGCTGCAGCCGCCGCCGCCCTTCTTGACGCCGCCGGCCGGCGCGGCCGCGGGCGGGGGCGGCGGGGGAGCGGCCTTCATGCCGGTGAGGGCCGACTGGATGCCGGCCTGGAACCGGTACGCCTCGACCTCGGCGAGCGCCGCCCCGGGCGCGGGCGGGGAGGCCGGCGTGAGCGCGAACGCCTCCCAAGCCTTCCAGCCGCCCGCGAGGGCGAGGAGGCGCCCCGGGAAGACGGCCGCGCCCTGCGGGAGGGCGGCGAGATCGCCCTCTCCCACGAGGACGAGGTCGCGGGCCGCGCCCGCGTCGGCGAGTTGGAGCTTCGGCAGATCGGCCGGCGTCACGCACTCGGCGCCCGGCACGCGCTTCGCCGCGCAGGCCGCCGCCGGCCGGAGATCGACGACCCGCACGGTCCACGGCGAGTCGAACACGCGCCGGGCGAGATCCGCGGCGGAGATCGGCGCGCTCGC
>DATDDC010000024.1:0-3379 GCA_036523995.1 Anaeromyxobacter sp. | reverse complement strand
CCGCCCACCCGGCTGCGAGGAGGATGGCGAGCGCGCGCCGCATGGCTGGATCGTAGAGCCCGGCTCCCGTCGCATGCAACGCGGCGCCGCGCCTGCCGCCCTTTCGTGACGGTGCGCTCCTCGCGGCGCCCTTCCTCGTTGAATCCCGGCGGCGCCGGCGCTAGCCTTCCTCACGCACCGCTCACGCACCGTGCACCGAGCGATTTCCGGCGGAGCCCCCGAGCGGCGCATCCGCGTGGGGAGGCCCCGATGGTCGCGAAGAGCGGACGGCACTTCCTCCAGATCCCGGGCCCCACGAACGTGCCCGACCGGATCCTGCGGGCCATCGCGCAGCCCACCATCGATCACCGCGGCCCCGACTTCGCGAGGCTGGGGAGGGAGGTGCTCGACGGCATCCGCTCGGTCTTCAAGACCTCGGCCCCGGTGGTGATGTTCCCCGGCTCGGGGACCGGCGCCTGGGAGGCGTCGCTCGTGAACACGCTCTCCCCGGGCGACAGGGTGCTCATGTTCGAGACGGGCCAGTTCGCGACGCTCTGGAAGGACATCGCCCTGCGCTTCGGCCTCGACGTCGACTTCGTGCCCGGCGACTGGCGCACGGGCCCCGATCCCGGGGTGGTGGAGTCGAAGCTCGCCGCGGACCAGGCCCACGCCGTGAAGGCGGTGGCGGTGGTCCACAGCGAGACCTCCACCGGCGTGGTGAGCCGCATCCCCGAGATCCGCCAGGCCATCGACGCCGCCAAGCACCCGGCGCTCCTCCTCGTGGACACGGTCTCGTCGCTCGCCTGCGTCGACTACCGGCACGACGAGTGGGGCGTCGACGTGGCCGTGTCGGGCTCGCAGAAGGGGCTCATGCTGCCGCCCGGCCTCGGCTTCAACGCCCTCTCCCAGAAGGCCCTCGCCGCCGCGAAGCGCGCGCGCCTGCCGCGCTCGTACTGGGACTGGCAGCCCATGCTGCGCGACAACGCCGGCGGCTTCTTCCCGTACACGCCGGCCACGAACCTCCTCTACGGCCTGCGCGAGGCCATCGCGATGCTGAACGAGCAGGGGCTCGACGCGGTGTTCGCGCGGCACCGGCGCCACGGCGAGGCGACGCGGGCGGCGGTGAAGGCGTGGGGGCTCGAGGTCGTGGCCACGAACCCGAAGGAGTACTCGGGCGTCCTCACGGCGGTGCTCACGCCCGCGGGGCACGACGCCGACGCCTTCCGCAAGGTGGTCCTGGAGCGCTTCGACATGTCGCTCGGCACGGGCCTCGGGAAGCTCAAGGGCCGGTGCTTCCGCATCGGCCACCTCGGCGACTTCAACGACCTCATGCTCGCGGGCACGCTCGCGGGCGTGGAGATGGGCCTCGCGCTGGCGCGCGTCCCCTTCCAGAAGGGCGGCGTCGCCGCGGCGCTGGAGCGGCTCTCCGCGGCCTAGGGGCCCCGCGGCCTAGGCCGTCCCGTTCACGCGGAGCGGCAGGGACCGCAGCCGCTTCCCGGTGAGGGCGAACACCGCGTTCGCCACCGCGGGGGCGATGACGGCGGTGGCGGGCTCGCCGATGCCGCCCATGCGCGCGTCGCTCTTGACGACGTGCACGGCGACCTTCGGCATCTCGTCGAGCCGGAGCACCTCGTAGTCGTGGAAGTTCGACTGCTGCACCTTGCCCTTCTTGATCGACAGGCCGCCGTGCAGCGTGGGCCCGAGGCCGAAGGCGACGCTCCCCTGGACCTGCGCCTCGATGGCGAGCGGGTTCACCGCGAGGCCGCAGTCGACGGCGCAGGTCACGCTGTGCACGCGGATGCGTCCCTTGTCGACGGAGACCTCGGCGACCTCGGCCACGATGCTCTTGAAGGACTCGTGGACCGCGAGGCCGCGCGCCCGTCCCTTGGGCGGCGGCTTCCCCCAGCCGGCCTTCTCGGCGGCGAGCCGGAGCGCGCGCAGATGCCGCGGATGCTTCGCGAGGAGCGCCGCCCGGTAGGTGAGCGGATCCTTGCCGGCGGCGTGCGCCAGCTCGTCCATCATGGACTCCATCGCGAAGGCGGTGTGCGTGTTCCCGACCGAGCGCCACCACAGGACCGGGACCTCGTTCCTCGGCATGTGGAGCAGCACGCGCCGGGCCGGGATGGAATCCATGTACGGCGAGTCGTAGACGCCCTCCACCGCCGTGTCGTCGATGCCGTTCTTCATCATCCCTTCGAAGGGCGTGCCCGCCATGATCGACTGGCCCACGACGGCGTGCTTCCAGGCGACGGGCATCCCCTGCGCGTCGACGCCGACCTCGATGCGGTGGAAGAAGAGCGGCCGGTAGAAGCCGCCCTGGATGTCGTCCTCGCGAGACCAGACCACCTTCACCGGGACGCCGGCGGCCTTGGCCACGTGCACGGCCTCGGAGACGAAGTCCGCGCGCGGGTTGGCGCGGCGGCCGAACCCGCCGCCCAGGAAGGGCGTGTGGATGGCCACGTTCTCGGGAGGGATCCCGGCGATGCGGGCGGCCGTGCCCTGGTCCACGGTCTGGAACTGCGTGCCGGTCCAGATCTCGCAGCGATCGCCCTCGAGCTTCACGGAGCAGTTGAGCGGCTCCATGGGCGCGTGGGCGAGGTAGGGCACGTCGAACTCCGCCTCGAATCGCTTCGCGGCCTGGGAGAGGCCCGCGTCGAGGTCGCCCTTGTCGAGCGCGACTGCGCCGGGGGTCCGGGCCAGCTCGCGATAGGACTTCAGCAGCTCGTCCGTGTCGACCGAGGCGCCCGGCCCGAGGTCCCACTCGATCTGGAGGGCCTCGCGGCCGTTCTGCGCGCTCCAGAAGTCCTTCGCCACGACGGCCACGCCGGACGGCACCTGCACGACCTTCTCGACGCCGGGCACGGCGCTCGCCTTCGCCGCGTCGAAGGACTTCACCTTTCCGCCGAAGGCAGGCGCGCGCGCCACCACCGCGGTGCGGAGCCCGGGGAAGCGGACGTCCATGCCGAACTGCGCCCTGCCGGTGATCTTCTCGGGCGTGTCGAGGCGCTTCGTGGGCTTTCCGATGAGCTTCCACGCCTTCGGGTCCTTGAGCGCCACCTTCTTCGGCGGCTCGAGCTTCTCCGCCGCCGAGGCGAGCTCGCCGTAGGAGAGCTTCTTCGCCCCGAGGACGACGTGGCCCTTCTCCGTGCGGAGCTTCTTCGGGTCGACCTTCCACCTCTCCGCCGCGGCGCGGACGAGCATGTCCCTCGCCATGGCGCCGACGGTGCGGTAGCGCTCGAACTCGGTCCAGGTCGTCGTCGAGCCTCCGGTCGCCTGGATGCCGAAGACCGTGTGGGCGTACACCGGCGCGGCCGGGGCGTGCTCGACCTTCACCCTGGACCAGTCGCAGTCGAGCTCCTCGGCGACGAGCATGGCGAGCCCGGTCCAGATGCCCTGGCCC
>DATDDC010000023.1:0-1785 GCA_036523995.1 Anaeromyxobacter sp. | reverse complement strand
GATTCATACTCGCTCAGCAGATCCCGAAGACCCGCTCATCCACGGAAGAAGCTCCTCCGCTTTGGGCAGGCGCCGCGCCCGGCTTTGCCGGGCACGGCACCTGCAATCACACGCCGGCGCTTCTCTTCGTGGCATCGGTCTCCGTTTGCCATTGCGGCCTCCCGAAGTGGGCGAGGAGGCCGCAATGGCAAACGGAAACCAGTTCCCCTTTCAGAAGCTCGATGCGTACCGGTCGGCGCGCTCGCTCGCGTCCCTCGTGCACCGCGCGTCCATCCGCGACGCGGAGCTGCGCGATCAGGCCACGCGGGCTGCCAAGTCCGCGTTTCTCAACCTCTGCGAGGGGCTACCCGACGATCGCCCCGCCATGCGCCGCAAGTACTTCGCGCAGGCCGATGGCTCGCTCCACGAGGCCGTGGGGGCGGTGGATCTCGCCGATGCCATCGGCGCCGTCGCCGCTCGCGACGCCGCGGACATCCGCGCGGAGGCGCTGCGCCTCCGCGCGATGATCCGCGGGCTCCTCCGCGCTAGCGGACGAGCCCGGTGAGGAGGGCCACGAGCCGGTCCGCGACGCGAGCCACCTCGCGGGCCGGCTCCGCAGCGGCGTCGCCGCAGAGGGCGGCGATCTCGACGGCAGCCGCGGCTTCCACGGCCTCCGCGCGGGCGATGGCGAAGGAGCGAGCCTTGTCGGCGCGGGTGACGCGCCCGGCGCCTTCGGCGCAATTGAGGCACGCGGACTTGGCGGAACGGAGAGCCTCATCCCGCAGCTTGGCGTCGCGGATGCGGCACGCGAGGACGCTAAGCAGCAGCGAGCGCGCGACGCCATAGGCGATGAGCTTGTGATGCGGCAGAACGGGAGAGCGAGCAGCGAGGTCGGCAGCAGAGACAGCGAAAGTGTCGTTCATGGGTGCGGCTCCTTTCATTTCGCCAGAAGGAGCCGCACCCATGAACGACCGCGCACAGCCCGACAGCCAGCGCACCCGTTGCGGCGGCGCGACCGTAGAGATCCGCAAGCGCAGTGCCACCTTCGAAGAAGGTGGCAGGCGCTTGCACGCGAAGAGCAGCGCCGACGCCGCGACCCCGACCACGACCCCGACCACGACCACGACCCCGACCCCGACCTCGACCCCGACCACGACCTCGAGCTCGACCCCGACCTCGACCACGACCACGACCACGACCCCAACCACGACCACGACCCCGACCACGACCACGACCCCGACCACGACCCCGACCTCGACCTCGACCTCGACCCCGACCCCGACCGCGACCCCGCGCGCCCTACCCATTCGGCTAGGTCGCTCCCCCGTCCCTCTCGCCGATGTGCGGCCCGCCCGCCGCTCCTAGCATTCCGTCCATGACGAACGCCGACCCCCTCGTGTCCCTCTCCGATCGCCTGCAGTCCCTCGTCGAGCGCGCCTCCCCGCACGTGGTCCGCGTGGAGGGCCGCGGCCGCTCGGCCTCGTCCGGCGTGGCCTGGTCCTCGGACGGCCTCGTCGTCGCCGCCCACCACACGGTCGAGCGCGACGAGGAGATCGGCATCGGGCTGCCCTCGGGCGAGTCCACGACGGCCGAGATCCTAGGCCGCGATCCGACCACGGACCTCGCCGTGCTCCGCGTGAAGAGCGGCGCGCTCCCCCCCGTGGAATGGGGCGCCCCCGCGCTCGCGGCGGGAGCCCTCGTCGTCTCGGTCTCGCGCCCGGGCCGCGCCCCGCGCGCCGCGCTCGGCATCGTGGCCCGCGCGGCCGGCGAGTGGCGGGCTCCCACGGGCGGCAAGCTCGATCGCTA
>DATDDC010000022.1:0-7580 GCA_036523995.1 Anaeromyxobacter sp. | reverse complement strand
TGGGGTCGCCCGCGAGGTGGCCAAGGCCGCGGGCGCGGACGTGCTCCTCGCCGGCTCGGCGCGCCGGGAGCGGGACGGCCGGTACGCCTTCGTGCTCAGCGCCGTCGAGCCGTCCGCGGGGCGGCGGCTCTTCTCGGTGAGCGAGGTGGCGCCCGCCAGGGCGGAGGTGCTCCCCGCCATCGACCGGCTCTCCACCGCGGCCCGCCGCGAGCTGCGCGAGGGAGAGGAAGACCTCCGCAAGCGGCAGATCCGGGTGGCGCAGGCCGTGACCTCGAGCCCGGAGGCGTACCAGGCCTACTCCGACGGCGTCGACTGCCTGGAGCGTCCCAGCGCGAGCACGACCTGGGTGTCCTTCGATCGCGCCTGCATCGCCCACCTCAACCGCGCGCTCGCGCTCGATCCGACGTTCGCGCTCGCGCACTACCAGATCGCGGTGCTCCTCGGCGTCGAGAACCCCGCCGATCCCGAGATGGCCGCGCACATGGAGGCGGCGCTCCGCTACTCCGAGCGCGTGCCGCGCAAGGAGGCGGGCCTGATCCAGGCCTGGAAGGCGCACCTCGACGGCCAGGACGAGAAGGCGCTCGCCGTCTACGGGACGCTCCTCTCGGAGTTCCCGGACGAGAAGCAGGCGCTCTGGATGAGCGGCGAGATCAACGTGGCGCGCGGCCAGCTCGCCATGGCGGTCCCGTTCTACGAGAAGATGCTCGCGCTCGATCCGGGGGCGGAGTGGGCCCTCGACTCGCTCGTGAACACGCTCGGGCCGCTGCGCCGCCACGGCGAGCTGCGCTCCTTGCTGACGAGCCTGGGAAGGAGCCCGCTCACCGCCGCGACGAGCCACGCCGTCGTGCAGGGGCTCGCCTGGCTCGGGGATCCGCAGGGGGCGCTGCAGGCTGCGCGCGAGGGCGTGAGCCGCGGGCTCGGCCCCAGCGCTGAGGACGATCTCGAGGGGGCCCTCGCCGTCGCCGGCGAGTTCCGGGAGATCGAGGCCATCCTCCGCCGCCGCCTGGCCGCCGATCCGGCGAGGCTGAACGACGCATCCCGCCTCGCGGGCGTGCTCCTCGTCCAGGGACGCCGCAGCGAGGCGCTCGCGACCTTCGAGGCGCAGATCGCGCGCGCCGAGGGGGGACGGCAGGGCGATTTCCAGTTCCGGCGGGCCATCTCCCTCGCCGACGATCCCGACGCCGCCGCGCGGTGGCGGCAGGCGGCGAGGGCGGCCGCGCTCGCGCCGCAGTACGCGGGCACGCTCGCCATCCCGCTCGCCCTCTTCGGAGACCTGCCTCATGCGGTCGAGCTGGCGGCGCTCCTGCCGCCGGGCTCGACCGAGGCCGAGGAGTACGCGGCCCTCGTGAAGTGGCGCGAGGGCGACGCCGCGGGCGCCATGGCCCGCCTCGCCACCCTGGACGCGCGCGATCCCTGGCCTGCCGGGTTCGCTCCCGCGTACCTCCTCGCCGAGGTGAGCGCGGCGGCCGGGGACTGGCGATCGACGCTGTCCGCCGTGGAGCGCTTCCGCTCGCTCTGGCCCCGGGGGCGCTGGAGGTCGTGGGCCATCCCGCGATCGTCCTACCTCGCCGCGCTCGCGCATGCGGAGCTGGGCGAGGGCGATGCGGCGCGCGCGGAGCTCGACCGGCTGTTCGCGCTGTGGAGACGGGCCGATCCCGACCTTCCCCTCCTTCGCGAGGCGCGGAAGCTCCGGTCCCGCCTCCCCCGATGAGCGTCGAAAGAGGTACGCTTCGAACCCACACTTCGAACCCGGAGGAATTCCAATGGAGATCACGGCGAGCCCCCTGGCCCAGGACGACAAGCCTCAGCTGGTCCCCAGCACGGTGACGGAGCCGGGCGGGACCGGGAACGTCGGTACGCCGCTCGGTCGTCCCAAGAAGAAGAAGAGGCGGACCGCGCGCAAGACGGCCGGAAGGAAGGCCGGCAAGAAGACCGGCAGGAAGTCCAAGGCGAGGAAGCCCGCCGCCCGGCGGCGGGCCGGGAAGAAGAGGTGATCGTCGCCGTCTCGCACGCCGGCGACGATCACGCGGCCCCGGTCCTCGAGGCGCTGCGGCGCCTCGGGGAGGAGGCCGTCGTCCTCGACACCGGCGAGCTGCCCGGCCGCGGAGCCATCTCCGCGGAGTTCGGCGTCCGCAGGCCCGGTGCGGGGATCCGCGGATCGCACGGCTTCCTCCGCGCCTCGGACGTGACCGCCGTCTGGTGGCGGCGGCCGCAGCCGCTCCGCCCGTCGCCCGGGCTCAGGTCGGACGACGCCGGCTTCGCGGTTCGCCAGGCGGGCGAGGCGCTCTCCGGCCTCGCCGCCTCGCTCCGCGTACGCTGGGTGAACGACCCCTGGCGCGAGAGCGCCGCGTCGCACAAGCCTCACCAGCTCGCGGTGGCGGAGCGCGTGGGCCTGGCGGTCCCGCGCACGCTCGTCACGAACGATCCGGAGCGGGCGCGCGCGTTCGTGGGCGCGGCGGGACGCCGGCGCGTCGTCCACAAGGCGCTCCACGCCACGCCGCAGGACTGGCGCACCACGCAGTTCCTGGGCCGCGAGGAGCGGCGGCGCCTCCGCTCGATCCGCTTCGCGCCGACGATCCTGCAGCACTACGTGCCGGGCGTGGACGTGCGCGTGACCGCCGTGGCGGGCGAGCTCTTCGCGGCGGCGATCGACGCGCGGAGCACCCGCTCGCCGGAGGACTTCCGGCCCGCGTTCGGCGAGGCGAAGGTCGAGCCGTGCCGGCTGCCCGTCGAGGTCGCCTCCCGCCTCCGGAAGCTCCTCCGCACGCTCGGGCTCTCCTACGCCGCCATCGACCTCCGCCGCCGGGGCGACGGAGAGCACGTGTTCCTCGAGGCGAACCCCTCCGGACAGTGGCTCTTCGTCGAGCGGAGGACGGGCCTGCCCATCACGGACGCGGTCGCTGCGCTCCTGGCGGGCAGAAGCGCGCGCTGATCCGGGAGGCCCCGGTCATCGCTGCGTGGTCTCGGCGGAGGGCGGCTTTCCCACCTCCGTCGAGGCGCGCTCGGGCGCGCACTGCGCGGCGAGCAGGATCGCGAACGCGAGCATCCACGCCGAGATCTCCACCCACGGGCTCACCGCCGTGCGCGGCGGCGGCGATTCGATCGATTGCCCCCGTTGCATCGCTCCCCCGGTGAGCGGATCTCGTTCCGCTCCTGCAGGGAAGAGTCCGTGCCGACGGGTTTGTGACAACCCTGGGCGGGCGAGCTGCCCGGACCGCACCCTGCACCCTGGGTGTTACCACGACTCAGCGTGGAAAGGTCGTCACTTTCGGAGGTCCTGCGTCAGCGATCGTGATCGCGATCACCGTGTAGGTGCGCGTGAGCGCGCTCGTGCCCGTGCGAATCCTCACGCGAGCGCGCGGGATCGCCGTCGTGCGAGTGCTCGTGCGCATGGGCATGGCCGTGATCGTGATCGTGTGCGTGCTCGTGAGCGTGGGCGCCGGAGGAGCGCGAGCCGCGCGGCGAGACCCGGGCTCGCAGCTCCTCGAGCCAGGCGACCCACGCCTCGAGCCCCTCGCCCGTCCGCGCCGAGACCTCGATGGTCCTGGGCCGCGGCATGACGCGGGCGATGGCGTCGTGGATCTGGGTGAGGTCCACGTCGAGGTGCGGGACGAGGTCGCATTTCGTCACGAGCACGAGATCCGCCGCCTTGAACATCACGGGGTACTTGAGCGGCTTGTCCTCGCCCTCGGTCACCGAGAGGACGACCACGTTCGCGGCCTGGCCCAGGTCGTAGATGGCCGGGCAGACGAGGTTCCCCACGTTCTCGATGAAGAAGACGTCGGTGTCCTGCCACGGGAAGTCGTGGAGGGAGCGGTGCACCAGCTCCGCGTCGAGGTGGCAGGCCTGCCCGGTCGTGATCGCCTTCGAGGGGATGCCGGCGCGCTCGAGCCGCCTCGCGTCGTTGTCCGTCGCGAGATCGGCCGAGACGGCCCCGAGCTTCCAGCCCTTCGAGGCCGCGGCCCTGGCGGTGGCCTCGAGCAGGGCGGTCTTCCCGGAGCCCGGCGAGCCCATGAGGTTCAGCGCCAGGACCCCGGACGCGACGAAGTGCTCGCGGTTGTGCCGCGCGGCGCGGTCGTTGCCCGCCAGGATCTTCTCGTGGAGCTCCACCGGGACGAGCTCGGGATCGCCGCAACCACAGGTCGTGCACATCAGGGCACCTCCATCTCGATTCGGTCCAGCATGAGCGCGTCTCCGCCGTCGTCGAGCCGCGCCGGCTCGCCGCAGGCCGTGCAGCGAAGGACGGCGCCCCTGGCGATGGGCTTCCTGCAGGCGGGGCAGGACCAGCTCGCGGCCACGTGCGCGAGCGCGAGCGGAGCCTTCTCGCAGATCGTCCCCGCCCGGAAGGTCTCGTAGGCGGTCCGGAAGAGCTCGGGGTCCACCCCGGAGAGCTCGCCCACGCGCACGGAGATCTCGTGGACCGCCACGGCGCCGCGGCCCTTCGCCTCCGCCTCCACGCGCCGCACCAGCGCCTCGACGAGGGAGTACTCGTGCACTAGGCGACCTCGCGGAGATCGGGCACTCCGCCGTAGGTGTGCCAGATGCGGCAGGCGCCCTCGGAGGACACCATGCACGCGCCCACCGGAGTCTCGGGGAGGCACTCCTTGCCGTACAGCTCGCAGTCGGTCGGGTTCTTGAGGCCGGCCATGATGTCGCCGCAGATGCACCTCTGGGCGAGGGCGGAGGGCGCGTGGTCCCAGAGCGAGGCGAGGTCGATCTGGAAGCGCCGCCGCGTGTCGAGGTGCGCCCACTCGTCCCGGAGGCGGAGGTTTCCGTTGGGGATGTGGGCGATGCCGCGCCACCGCCCGCCGTGCAGGCGGAACACCTTCCAGAGCTTCTCCTGGGCGGGCCCGTTCCCCTTCGCCGTGACGCAGCGCGGGTACATGTTCTCCACCGCGGGCCGCTTCTCCCTCACGAGCTCCACGAGCTTCACGAGCGCGGCGAGCACGTCGAGCGGCTCGAAGCCGGCGACGACCACCGGGATCCTGTGCCGCTCCACGAAGGGCAGGAACACGTCCGAGCCGGTGATGGCCGCGGCGTGGCCGGCGGCGAGGAAGCCCTCGACCTTCGAGCCGGGCATCTCGGCCACGATCTCCATGGCCGGCGGGATGTACTTGTGCGCGGAGAGGACGGAGAGGTTCTTCGGCACGCCCGCCAGGATCACCGCCGCCGTGGCGACCGCGGTGGTCTCGAAGCCGGAGGCGAAGAAGACGACCTCCTCGCCGGGGTGCTTCTCGGCGAGCTCCACGGCCTGCGTGACGGAGTAGACGCTCTCGATCCTGCCGCCCTCGGCGGCGGCGTCGGCGAGGGAGCGCGAGGTCCCCGGGACGCGCAGCATGTCGCCGTAGGTGGCGATGCGGACGCCCTGCCGCGCCAGCGCCACGGCCTCGTCGATCTCCGGGCAGTCGGTGACGCACACCGGGCATCCCGGGCCCATGATGACGGTGAGGGCCTTCGGGAACGCGGCGCGCAGGCCGAAGCGCGCGATGGCCTGCTCGTGGCTGCCGCAGACGTGCATCACCGAGACGGGCCGGCCCACCTCGTCCACGACCTTCTGCAGCGCCGCAGCGAGCGCCTTCGCCCGCTCGGGATCGCGGAACTGCATCTTCCTGGCTTGGGAGGTCAGGTCGGTCATGGCGGTCCGTTCACTTCCCCTGGAAGCGCGGCGGGCGCTTTCCGAAGAAGGCCTCGATCCCCTCGGCGAAGTCGGCCGAGTCGGCGCTCCGCGCCAGGCTCTCGAGCTCCTGGTCGAGGTGCCAGTCGAGCCGGTCCACGCCCGCGGCCTGGTTCAGGAGCGCCTTCGTCATGGCGATGGAGCGCGTGGGCAGGTCCGCGAGGCGCCGCGCCAGCGAGAGGACCTCCTCGCCGAAGCGCGCGTCCGGGTAGACCTCGTTCACGAGGCCCCACTCGCGCGCGCTCCTCGCGTCGAGGCGCGGGTTCAGGAGCGCCATCCCCATGGCCCGGCGGAAGCCGACGAGCCTCGGCAGGAAGAACGTCGAGCTCTCCGCCCCGCAGAGCGCGGTCTTGGCGTAGGCCCACTCGAACGAGGAGCGCTCGGAGGCGACCACGAGGTCGCACGACATGGCGAGGCCGAGGCCGCCCGCCGCGGCGACCCCGTCCACGGCGGCGACCCACGGCTTGGGCGAGCGGCGGATCTCGGAGATCGTGGAGTGGAGGTACTCGAGGATCTGCTTGAAGACGGCGCCGAAGCCCTTCGGCGACGGCCGCGCGCCGGGCGCGAGGTAGCCGAGGTCTCCCTCGGCGCCCCCGGCCCGGATGTATTTCAGGTCCGCGCCGGAGCAGAAGGCCTTGCCGCCCGTGCCGCGCAGGACGACCGCACGCACGCCCTCGTCGCGGGCGAGCTTGAGGCCCGCGGCGCGGAGGTCCTGCGCCATCTTCACGTCGAGCGCGTTGAAGCGCTCCGGCCGGTCCATGAGGAGGAGGCCCACCGCGCCGTCCTTCTCGATGCGGATGTGGGAGATCTCGGCCATCAGCAGATCCTGGGGAGGAGCTCGCCCTCGGGCTCGGCGAGGATGCGGCGGCCGAAGCCCGTGTCGAGGATGACGGTGCCGGGCCGCTCGGCCACGGCGGTCGCGACGAGGGCGGCGTCCCTGCCGAGCGGATGGGCGCGCACCGCGGCGAGCACCTTCTCCGCCGAGCGGGCCTTGACGCCGATGACGGCCTTCCCCTCGTTCGCGACGAGGAGCGGGTCGATGCCGACCATCTCGCTCGCGGCGCGGACCTCGTCGCGGATCGGCACCTTCGCCTCCTCGAGCACGATGCCGACCTTCCCCTTCGCGGCCATCTCGTGGAGGACGCCGGCCACGCCGCCGCGGGTCGGGTCCTTCATGGCGACGACGTCCTCGCCTCCGGCGCGGAGCGCCTCGCGGACGAGGCCGTTCAGCGGGGCGACGTCGGAGTGGAGGTCGCCGTCGAGGCGGAGGTCGTGGCGGCGAGACATGATGGCCATGCCGTGGTCGCCCACGTTGCCGGTCACGATGAGGCGGTCGCCGGCGCGCAGCCCCGCGTCGGTGACCACCCGCTCGGCGAGCGCCACGCCCGCCGTGTTGAGGACGATCCCGTCCAGCTCGCCCCGGCCCATCACCTTCGTGTCGCCGGTCACGATGGGCGCCTTCGCCTCGAGGGCGGCCTCGCGCATGGAGGCCACGATCCGCTCGAGGTCTTCCCTCGCGAAGCCTTCCTCCAGGATGACCGCGCAGGTGAGGGCGAGCGGCTCCGTGGCGCCCATCATGGCGAGGTCGTTCACCGTGCCGCAGACGCCGAGCCGCCCGATGTCGCCGCCCGGGAAGAAGAAGGGCTTCACGACGTGCGAGTCGGTGGTGACGACGAGCCAGCGGTCGCCGAGGCGCAGGGCCGCGCCGTCGTCGAGGGCCTCGAGGCCGATGCCGTCCACGGGGGAGGCGAGCCGGAGGAAGACCTCCTCGACGAGCTGGCGCATGGCGCGCCCGCCGGAGCCGTGCTTGAGGCCGATCTTCTGCGACGGCTTCTGCAAGGAGCTAATCCTTGGACCTCGCCGCGGCGATCTCGCCCTTCACGTCGGCGGCCATGAGGTCTTCCTT
>DATDDC010000021.1:0-11272 GCA_036523995.1 Anaeromyxobacter sp. | reverse complement strand
GTGCCGTGGCACTTCGAGCAGGTGGGGAGCGTCTGGTAGGACCACGGGTTCGAGAGCTGGTTCTGCGCGATGCGCTGGTTCAGGTCGCCGTGGCAATCCGTGCACCAGATGGCCTGCCCGGTCGCGCCCGTCTTCTGGGTGTGCGTGTCGCGGTAGCAGTTCACGTTGTTGCCGGGGTGGCAGTCGTAGCAGTTCTTCGCGATGTTCGCGTCGTAGGACGAGAGCACCGTCGAGCTCTGCGCGTGGAAGCGGTGCAGCACGTCGGAGAACGAGCGGACCGAGGTGCGGACGTCGCTCTTCGTGAACGTCGCGCCCGGGAGGATCCGGTAGCTCGGGTACACGGTCTCGAAGCCCGGCGCCTTCGACTCGCCCATGGCCGGATCCCAGTGGCACACCGAGCAGCGGATGGGGCCGCCCACGCCGTCGCCGTCGGGATCGAGATAGGAGAGGTCGATCCGGGTCGACCGCCCGTGCAGCATGCCCATGGTCTGGAACGAGCCCTGCGGCGTCGCCGGCTTGCCGTACGACTGGGCGAGCTTGAGGTGGCAGTTGCAGCAGCCGCCGAAGGCGACCGGGACGACCACGTCGTCGCTCGCCATGACCTTGCTCGTCGTCCTGTCGACGACCTGGATGCGGCCGGTGAGGTAGGGCGTCCGCCTCGGGCCGCCCAGGGGATCCGTCATGATGTCCGAGGCCGTGCCCGTCACGACCGGATAGGCGGGAATGCCCGGCTTCTCGAACCAGGTGGTGCCGGTGGTGCGGAGCTCCATGTCCCCCGAGAGCGTCGCGCCGGTGAGACCCTGGATGCGGCCATCGGCGCGCACCGGCTGGAAGCCCGGGAAGATCTTGGGAGCGTTCTGGATCCAGCCTGCGAAGTACGGGTCGGCCTTGAGGCCGGCGTCCGTGTTCTCGAGGACGCTGTAGGTCACCTTGTACTGGGTGCTCGCCCCGAGGAGCGACGGGTCGCTCCCGCCGGTCCGGAACACCTGGGCGCGGAGCGTGTTGTAGGGCGGCAGGAGCATGAACCCGGCGAAGCTCGGGCAGGCGCAGTGCATCCCGAGGTCGTTGCTCGCCAGGATCTTGAAGGTGGTGGATCCGGTGCCGCCCGAGGTCTCGGGCTGGGCGTCGTGCCCGGTGTCCGCCAGCTCGCCTCCGCAGGCGAGCGCGAGGGCGGACGAGATGGTGACTGCAAGTGTACGAATCCTCATGATTTCCCTCCTCAGGGCTCGGCGGTCGTGCGTCGCTCCGCCTGTACCCTGAGCAGGGGACGTGCCAGGCGCCGCAGGCCCTCGTTACGGCGACTTCACTGTGGGCGCAGGATGTGGGCGCCGCCGGACGTCGCGACATCGCGTCGCGACGTCGCTCTATGCGAGGCGCGACACGCGGTGCTCCCGCATCCACCGCCACAGCGTGGAGCGGGAGACCGAGAGCGAGCGGGAGGTCTCGCCGATGTGCCAGCGGTTGTCCTCGAGGGCGGCCACCAGCATCTCCCGCGCCGGCGGATCCCTGTGCCGCGGTGACGCACGCGCGTCCTCCGGCGCCGGAGCCTCGCGCGGCTCCGTCCCGCCGCCCAGGAGCTCGGGCGGGAGGTCCTCCGGCTGGATGGTCTGGCCCCTCGCCACCGTGGCCGCGTACTCCAGCGCGTTCTCCAGCTCGCGCACGTTGCCGGGCCAGCGGTGGGCCTCGAGGGGGCGCAGGGCCTCCGGCGAGAGCCGCAGCTCCCGCCCGGTCCGGGCCGCCGAGCGGGCGAGCAGGTGCCGCGCCAGGACGGCGACGTCCTCCGGCCGCTGGCGGAGCGGCGGGATCTCGATCGGGAAGACGCGCAGCCGGTAGAGCAGGTCCTCCCGGAAGCGCCTCGCCTCGACCTCGCGCCGGAGGTCGCGGTTCGTCGCCGTGATGATGCGCACGTTCACGGACAGCGTGCGGCTGTCGCCGACGCGCTCGAACGACCTCTCCTGGATGACGCGCAGCAGCTTCGCCTGGAGGTGCAGGGGCAGATCGCCGATCTCGTCGAGGAAGATGGTCCCGCCGTCGGCGAGCTCGAAGCGCCCGGTCCGGTCCCTGAGCGCTCCCGTGAAGGCGCCGCGCACGTGGCCGAACAGCTCCGACTCGAGGAGCGCCTCGGGGAGCGCGGCGCAGTTCACGGCCACGAACGGCCGCTCGCGCCGCGCCGAGCGGGCGTGGATCTCGTGGGCGGCTACGCCCTTGCCCACTCCGCTCTCGCCGCCGACGAGGACCGAGACGTCGGTGCGGGCGAGGCTCTCGACGAGGCGGAGCACGCGCTGGATGGCCGGGGAGCGCCCGATGAGGCCGGGGCAGCGCGCCGGCCCCGCGGGCTCGCCGACCTCCGGGTCCGCCGGCCGGAGCACGACGAGGTACACGGCGTCCGGGTCGCACGCTCCGCCGATGTGGCGCAGCGGAGCGGCGGTGACCGAGGTCGGCCGGCGCCCACCGGAGGCGGAGGGAAGCCAAGCGCGCCACCCCTCGCGCCGCTCACCCGCCGCGAGGGCCGCGCGGATGGGGCCATCGGGTCCGAAGAGCTCGGGGCCGAGGAGGTCCGTGACGGCGAGGCCGCGGTATCGATCGGCCGAGCCCGGCCCGAGCATCTCGTCGAGCATCGGGGAGACGTGGCGGATCCGATAGCCGGCGTCGAGCGCCAGGCAGGCGCGCCCGAGCGATGCGAACGCGGCGGTCACGGCCAGGAATGCGGCTTCGTGCGGCGCGGGTACGGTCGAGCCCATTCGGGTGGGAAAATGATGCCCGGGCCTCTCACGGGTTGTGTACCCGAAAAGTGGTCGCACCCCCCGTCCGCCGGGCCGGGAACCAGGCATTTCAGCGAGATGTCGCCCGCCTGCGGCGATGAGTCGCACCCTGAGTCGAACCCGACGTCCTTGCAGCGCTGCTCCGGCCGGGGCGAGCGCGACCCGCTGCCTGCGGATATCCCGCGCCCTGTCCACCTCAGCCAACCGAAGGGAGCGACCTCATGGGCACGACGATCGACTATCCGCGCACCTCGGGCGGAACGGCGCGCGGCTATCTCGCCGAGGCGAAAGACGCGAAGGCACCGGGTGTGGTGGTGATCCAGGAGTGGTGGGGACTGCAGGGGCAGATCAAATCGGTCTGCGATCGGCTCGCAGCCGCCGGCTTCCACGCGCTCGCGCCCGACCTGTTCGGCGGGAAGGTGATCCCCTACCACGACAAGGCGGCCGCCAACGCGGCGATGGGGTCGCTCGACTTCAAGCGGAGCACCGACGAGGAGGTGCGCGGCGCCGTGAAGCACCTCGTCGCGCGCGGGGGCAAGGTGGGGCTCACCGGCTTTTGCATGGGCGGGGCGATCACGATCATCGGCGCCGTCCACGTCCCGGAGCTCTCCGCCGCGGTCTGCTTCTACGGCATCCCGCCGGAGAGCGTGGCCCCTCCCGAGAAGATCCGCGTCCCGCTCCAGGCGCACTTCGCGAGCCAGGACGACTGGTGCACGCACGACGTGGTGAACGCGTTCGAGCAGAAGCTGCGCGCCGCGGGGAAGACCTTCGAGATCCACCGCTACGAGGGCCACCACGCGTTCATGAACTCGGAGCGCAAGGAGGTGTACGACGCCGAGGCGTCCAAGCTCGCCTGGGATCGCGCGGTCGCCTTCTTCCAGAAGCACCTCGGCGGCGCGCCGGCGGGCCGCTGACGGGAGAGGCCTCCCCCGATCGCGGCGGCGTCCCGGCGCATCCTCGCCGTCCGCCCCCGCGGCGCCTACACCGCATTGGGGTGGATGCCGCGCGCCGGCGCTGATATGCGAGCCCGGGGATGCGCGAGTGGAGCTTCGACGGCCTCGTCGGCCCGACGCACAACTACGGCGGGCTCTCCCGCGGCAACGTCGCGTCGATGACGCATGGCGGGCGGGCGTCGAACCCGCGCGCGGCCGCGCTGCAGGGCCTCGAGAAGATGCGCTTCGTGCACGACCTCGGCGCCGGCCAGGCCGTGCTCCCTCCCCAGCCGCGGCCGAGCTTCGCGACGCTGCGGCGGCTGGGGTTCACGGGATCCGACGAGGAGGTGCTCGCGCGGGCCGCCCGCGAGGCCGAGCACCTGCTCCGGCTGTGCTCGAGCGCGTCGGCGATGTGGACCGCCAACGCGGCCACCGTGGCGCCGTCGGCCGACACCGGCGACGCCCGGCTGCACCTCACCCCGGCGAACCTCGCCTCCATGTTCCACCGCGCCGTCGAGGCCGACACCACGTGGGCGGTGCTGCGCGCCGTCTTCGCGGACGAGCGGCGCTTCGCGGTGCACGCGCCCCTGCCGGCCGGGGCGCACCTGTCGGACGAGGGGGCGGCGAACCACACGCGCCTCGCCGGCGAGCGGGGCGCGGTCCACCTCTTCGCCTGGGGCCGCAGCGCCTGGGCGCCGCTGGAGGGACCGGCGCGCTTCCCGGCGCGGCAGACGCTCGAGGCGAGCCGTGCCCTGGCGCGGCTGCACCGCCTCGATCCCGCCCGGACGCTCTTCCCGCGCCAGCACCCCGCCGGCATCGACGCCGGAGCGTTCCACACCGACGTGCTGGCGGTCGGCCACGGCAGCTTCCTCATGATGCACGAGCTCGCCTTCGCGGACAGTGAAGCTCTCCTCGCCGATCTGCGCAGGCTCCTCGGCGGCGAGCTCGAGGTCGTCGTCGCGGTGGAGGCCGAGCTGCCGGTGGCGGACGCGGTCGCCGCCTATCCGTTCAACTCGCAGCTCCTCGAGCTCCCGCAGGGCGGGCTCGCCATCCTCGCCCCGGAGGAGAGCCGGGAGAACCCGCGCGCCCGCGCCTTCCTCGAGCGCGTCGTCGCCGAGAAGGGCCAGGTCGTCCGCGTCCACTACCGCGACGTGAACCAGTCCATGAACAACGGAGGCGGCCCCGCCTGCCTCCGGCTGCGCGTCCCCCTCACCGACGAGGAGGTGGGGGACATCCACGCCGGCGTGTTCTTCTCGCCGGCCCTCCACGAGCGCCTCGTCGAGTGGGTCACCCGCCACTACCGCGACCGGCTCCTCCCCGGAGACCTGGCCGATCCCGCCCTGGCCCGCGAGGGCCTCGAGGCGCTCGACGAGCTCACGCGGATCCTGAAGCTGGGCAGCATCTACGACTTCCAGCGGTAGCGCGGGGAGCGGGACCGGCCGGGGGCGCGTCTCCCGTCCCACGTGGCTCGGGCGTCCACCCGGCGCGCCGGGCTACGCATCGGCCGTGAAGACCTTCGGCCCCGACCGGGCGTCCATCGAGGTGCTCGTCTTCCGGGAGGGCCTCCTCTCGGCGGTGGGGCACGACCTCGTCCTTCGCGCGACGTCCTTCGAGATCGCCGTCGAGGCCGATCGCCCGGCCGCCTCTGCGCGGATCGACGCGGCGTCCCTGCGCGTCGCGAGCGCGATGCGCGACGGCCGACCGCTCCCGGCGGGCGCCCTCTCCGCGTCCGACGTGCGCGAGATCGAGGCGACCATCGCCGGCACGGTGCTGCGCGTGCGCCGGTTCCCCGAGATCCGCTTCCAGTCGACCGCCGTCTCGCGCCGCGACGACGGCCTCGAGGTGCGGGGCACGCTCGCGCTCGCGGGCAGGGACCGGGAGGTCGCGCTCGTGGCGCGGCGCGAGGGGGATCGGCTCGTCGCCGAGGTCAGGCTCCACCAGCCGGACTTCGGCATCGCGCCCCATCGAGCGATGCTCGGGGCGCTCCGCGTGAAGGCGGACGTCGTGGTGCGCGCGGCCGTTCCGGCCGAGGGGCCGTGACCGGCGCCCGGGGCGGGACGCCCGCGCCGCTCTCCCGGGGCCCGGGCGCGGCGGGGGCAACTGCCTCGCCGGGAATCACGATCCGTTGACGGCCTTGGCACCGCGCGAGCCGGACATCCTCACCGCGCCGTTCAGGTCCGCGCCCTTGTCGAGGCGCACCGACGGAGTCTCCACGTCCCCCCGGACGCGAGCCGTGCGGAGCAGCTCCACGCCGGTCTTCGCCTGGATGTTCCCGTTCACCTCGCCGTGGACGATCACCGTCCCGCAGCTGATGTCGGCGTCGATCCGGGCGTGCTCCCCGACGACGAGGACGTCGTCCGTGATGATCGAGCCCTTGAACCTGGCGTCGATGCGGACCGTCCCCCGGAACGTCAGCTTCCCCTCGAACTCCGCTCCCTCCCCGAGGAGGAGATCGCTCGACGGCGTGGGGGGCGGTGTGGCCGGGCCGTAGCTCGGGCGGGGCTGGGTCTCTTCGCGGGAAATCATGGCCATCGTGCGGTCTCCTCTGGGAGCTGCGCCGGGCGAGCAAGCGGCGCTCGCCCGTCACGCCCGAGTCAGAGGTACACGCGGCGACCGCCGGGCATTCCTCCCGCGAGGGACCGCACCCCGAGCGAGCGGCATGGTGGGGCCTCGCTCGCCCGTCCCGCCCCCTCCCCGCGCGCGGCGGGGAGAGGGGGAACGACATGGCCTCACAGCGATTTCAGATATTCCACGAGCGCGGCCTTCTCCTCCGCGGAGAACGTCTCGCCCGTCGCGGCCGCGACGAGGCCGGTGATCGCCTCGACGGCCGTCGGAAGGTCGGCCAGGCGATCGTCGTGCAGGTACGGCGCGGAGCGCGACACGCCGCGGAGGCTCGGCACGTGCACGCCGCCCGCGAGGTCGCCGGTGAGGTCGCCCGTGACGTTCACGATGGCGGGCCCGGTGAGATCCGCGGACGAGTGGCAGGCGTTGCACATCCCCTTCCCGTTGAAGAGCTGCCACCCGGCCTCGGCCTTGGCCTCGTCGAACGGGCCCGGCGCGGGGGAGACGACGGAGCGCATCCAGGACTGGAGGTCGAGGAGCTTCTGCGTGTCGATCTCGTTCCCCGGCTCCTTGGCCTCGGCGGCGCCGAGGGCCGCGAGCACCTCGGGCCGCACCGTGGCGCCGGGCCGCAGCGCGGGCGGGAAGTTGCCCGCCGGCGTGCCGAAGGCGCCGTTCATGTGCATGACGAGGTCGTAGACCGCCTCGGCCTGGCTCGCGAGCGCGTTCGGCCCGGCGAAGAGGCCGTCCCAGCCGAAGGCGTAGCCCTGCTGCTCGAGGTCGACGAAGTTCCAGATGGGCGGCGTGTCCGTGGGATTGTTCGCGCCGTCGTCGAGCTCGTTCAGCGCGCGGACGTCGAAGCGGTTCGGCCCCCAGCCCGCGAGGACGGCGTCCACGCCGAGCGCGATCGCGCCGGGGGTGAAGGAGAGGATCTTGCCCGCGTCCATCGCCGCGTTCATGACGCCGTCGCTCTTCAGCGGGCCGATGGGGAGCGCCATCGTCTCGCCGGGGGCGAGCTCGAAGGAGGTCCTGGCGACCGTCTCGTGGCAGAGCGCGCAGGTGACGCCCACGCTCGTCATCCGGTCGGACGCCGGGTCCGCGTACACGCCCTTCACGCCCACGACGGCCCCCGCCTTGATGAGCGCGCGCGTCGTCGCCGGATCGGCGAGCGCCGCCTGCTTCGCGGCGAAGTCATTCCCCGTCATCACCGCGACGATCCCGGGCGGCACCCGGGCGAGGTCGACCTGCGCGCCGAGCTTCACGGCGGTGACCGGATCCACGGCGTTCAGCACCTCGTGGAGGCCGAGGACGCCGCCGAAGAAGCCCTCGTTGCCGAAGGTCTCGTACGAGAAGACCTGGAACCCGCGCTCCACGGCCGGGCCCTCCTCGCGCTGCAGCGCGCGGTGCACCGCGGCGTACGTGCCGGCGATCGCGTCGGTCGTGGACACCACGGTCGCCGTCGACGGCCGGTAGAAGCTCGTGGCGAGGCGGCGCCACGCCCCGCCCTCGGCGCGGGCGATCTCGCCGAGCCGGGGGTGGACGGCCGGCGAGGCCGCGATCTCGAGCGTCATGGGCTGCGAGAGCGCGAGGGCGACGTCGTCGTTCTGGAGCCGGACCTCGAAGGCCGGGCTCGCCACGGTCTGGTTCGGGCCGGCGGCCGGAACGTCGCGGCGGAGGAGGACGCGCAGGTTCGCGTCGGCGTTGAGCGCGCCCGCGGGGATGCGGACGGTGATCTGGCCCGCCGGGTCGCTGAAGGAGCCGCCCTGGGCGGCCAGGACGCGTGCGCGGACGAGCGAGGTGGCCGCCTGCTGCGCCACGTCGGTGGTGGACCCGCCGCAGGCTGCGGCGAGCGCCGCGCCGAGCGCGGCGGCGAGGAAAGGCAGACGACGACGAACGGATCGCATTCGGATCTCCCATGAAGTCGGTGTTCGCATGCTGTGAGTCCGCAGGGGCCGCGGAGGATCCGCACGAAATGCGAAGGGCTCGCCGCGCGAGGCGGAACGCCGGGAGGAAACGGTACCTTTGGCCGCACCGCGAGCGCGGCCTCGTCACCCGCACCGGCACCGGCACCGGGCGTATAATCGACCGGCGCATCCGAGGGGATCATGGCCGGGCGGAGTGGACCGTTGGTAGTCTGGATCGCCGTGGCGATCGGCCTGGTGATCGGCACGGCATCGCTCCTGTTCACGGTGGGTGGTGCTCCTGGGCCGCCGCGCTCGAGGGAAGCGCCGAGCGGCGCCTCGGACTCGAGCGGCTCGGCCGCACCGCCCTCCGGAGCGGCGCCGCCGGCCCCCGCCCCATCGCTCGCCCCCACGGCGGACCCGGTCGCGATCTCGGCGCCGGCAGCGGGATCGGTCGGGCCGACCCCGGCGCCGGCGCTGCCGTTGCCCGACGAGGGTCCCGATGCAGCGTCGTGGCGGAGCACGAAGGTCGCGTTCCGCCCACGGGAGCTCGGCCGGCTGGGCGCGTCCGTGAAGGTGGGCCTCGACGCCGCGCGCCGCGACATGGACTTCTGCTTTCGGAAGGCGGACCGCGGAGCCGCCGATCCGGCGCCGCGCGCGTCCGGCGACGGCAGGCGGGAGCCCGCCATCCTGCTGCTCTATCTCGAGGCACGGGAAGGAGCCGTCGCCGTCGTCGACACGCGCACGGACTATCTCGGCGATGCCACGCCCGAGCTCGTCGAGTGCTGCCGCGAGGTGCTGCGCGGCTGGGAGATCCCCGCCTTCGACGCCGTTCCGGGCCGCCGCTACCGCCTGAAGTTCCAGCTCGAGTGAGGGTCCGCGGGCGCCTCGGCCATGCGAAGGAGAGCGATCATGCGTGGGGCGCCGACCCGGCTCGTTCTCGTCGCCGCGCTCGCGGTGACCTCGCCCGTGGGGGCCGACCCCGGGAACGGCGCCCCCTTCCCCGTGCAGAGGGACGGGAAGTGGGGCTACATCGATCGCACCGGCCGCGTGGTCGTCGCGCCGAGGTTCGACCGCGCGGAGAGGTTCTCGGAAGGCCTCGCCGCGGTCGTGCTCGATGGGCGGCACGGATACGTCGACGCCGCGGGAGCGATGGCGCTCGCCCCTCGGGAGCAGCCCGCCGGACCGGTTCACCGCCCGTTTCGGGACGGCCTCGCGGCAGTGCGCAGCGAGGGCGGGATCGGCTTCATCGATCGCTCGGGGAACCTGGTCATCCCGGCCAGGTTCACGTCGGCGGAAGACTTCTCCGAGGGTCTCGCGTTCGCATGCGACCGGCTGGGGTGCGGCTACGTCGATCGCGCGGGCCGCGGCGTCTTCGGCCCCGGTCTCCTCGGTGGGATGCCGTTCCGCGGCGGCGTCGCCGCCGTGTGGGTCGGCAAGGGCGACATGGGTGGAAAGCGCTGGGCGCTGTACGACCGCGAGCGCGGACGGCTCACGGGAGACTGGGAGAACGTGGGCAACCCGTCGGAGGGCCTCGTCGCCGTCCGGACGCAGGGCCGGTGGGGGTACGTCGATCGCGGAGGGCGCGGGGTGATCCGTCCCCGCTTCGCCGGGGCGGGCGAGTTCTCGGAAGGGCTCGCGCCCGTCTCGGAGCAGACCTGGCTCTGCGGCTATGCGGATCGCTCCGGCAAGCTCGTGATCCCTGCACGGTTCCGCTTCTGTCACCCGTTCCACGACGGCCGGGCGCGGGTCGAGATCCTGGGGCCGGATCCCAAGCGTCCGCAGGCGGCCTTCATCGATCGGACCGGCCGGATCGCGATCGAGGGCGCGACCGCGACGCCGCCGTTCGAGACGGCGGAGGATTTCGCCGACGGGCTCGCCGAGGTCGAGGCGCCCGGCGCCGCGGGCGGCAGGAGGCTCGGCTACGTCGATACGGCCGGACGGTACGTCTGGCCGCTCACCGAGTAGCCTCCAGCGCCGCGAGGCGAGGCTCGGACGAAGCCGCGATTCGCGATCGCGGGCCGTCGTCACGCCGCCACGGTCGCGTTCCCCTCGGCGCCGCCGTCCTCGGGCCAGACGATCCGGCGCGCCGCCGGTCGCAAGGCGAGGTAGCCGGCCACGCCCGCGGCGACGGCGCAGCCGCCGGTGGCCAGCGCCGCCCCGAGGAGTCCGCGGGGCCACTCGACGTAGGCGGTGGACACGAGCGTGGCCGCGAGAGCCATCCAGCCGGCGTTCTGCATCGCGGTCATGAAGCGCAGCCGCGCAAGGCGGCGACCGTCGAGAGCCGCGAGCCGCTCCCACAGGACCTGCTCCTGACGCCAGTAGGTGTACACCACCGGAATGATCTCCAGCGTGAGGAAGGCGCTCGTCACGAGCCCGCCGACCATCGGCGCCGCGATCCGCTTCATCACGTCGGCTCCGGACCCCGTCGCCCAGAGCAGGGGGAGGAGGCCGAGCAGCATCGTGGCCACGGTCATGAGCTTCGGGCGCACGCGCATCACCGTGCCTTCCATGTGCGCCCAGATGATGTCATCGAGATTGCGCACCAGCCCGGCGCGCCGCCGCCGCTCGTAGGCGTTGTCGATGTAGACGATCATCACGATGCCGGTCTGCGCCGCGAGACCGGCGAGGGCGATGAGGCCGACCCAGACCGCCGTCGAGAGCCGATAGTCCAGGGCCCACAGGAGCCACACCGAGCCGACGAGCGCGAAGGGGATCGACAGGAGGACGATCATCACCTCGGTGAGGTTCCGGAAATGGAGATAGAGCAGCAGCACGATGATCATGAGGGCGAGCGGCAGGAGCACCTTCATGCGCTCGCGCATCTGCTCCAGCAGCTCGTATTGACCGGTCCACTTCAGGAAGTAGCCTTCGGGGAGCGTGAGCTCGCCCCGCGCGACGGCGCCGCGCACGGCCGCCTTGGCGTCTGCCACCCACCCGCCGACGTCCCGCTCGCGCGGATCGACGTCCACGTAGACGTAGCCGGCGAGGAGACCTCCTTCGTCCCGCAGCATGGAAGGGCCGCCCACGATGCGGACCTCGGCGAGCTGTCCGAGGGGCACGAAGGCGCTGCGCGGCCTGGCGGAAGCAGCGGCGCCGAGCATCGGCCGCGCCGCAG